>JABJCF010000594.1 GCA_018665625.1 Nitrospina sp.
ACAGGAATCGTTGTGAAGTTTGAAGATTTCCAAATGGAAAGATTCGCGCCACCACGATCGCCATTGCCTTGATCGCTGCCAGCGGTTTCAAATGTGATGCTTTTTGCATCAGTACACTTTGTCATTTGACCCGGAGCAACACTACCTGCATTAGCTGTCAGAGCAAAACCCGCGATGAAAGCCACTGTTAAAACAAAAATCTTTTTCATATCCCTCTCCTTTATGCGTTAAAAGAAACACTATCAAAAGAACACTGAACAAGCTGGTGTTTATAAGACCTTTTCATATTTACTTGAGAGGGATTTTAATTGATATATCTTAACGCGAATATAGGAGCAATACTGTTTTTTTAGTAGTCTAAATGACCCATTTAAAAGCCTCTCATCCTACACAATCACTAGGAGTTTGTCCTACACATGAAGACGGGCCAAGGAAGTGGATGGTTCTAGGCAGGGTGCTGCAAATCCCGGGGGGTTTAGATCGATTATTGAAGAAGCCGATGCGAAATAGCGTAATGGATTAATTCTGCATTTTTTTTCATCTGCATTTTATCAAGAATGCGCGACCGATGCGTGCTGATGGTTTTTACGCTTAGTGACAAGCTCTTACCAATGTCCGTGGGGGATTCCCCTTCTGCAAGCATCATAAAAACCTGATGTTCACGATCCGAAAGGTTTTCATGCAAAGGCCGATCGGTTTTTCCGAAATCAAATGCCAGTTTTTCTGTGATCGCAGGGCTGGCAAACTTACCGCCATTTGCAACTTTACGTACTGCAGCATAAATTTGATCGGTGCTGCTTTCCTTGGTTATAAAACCTGATGCGCCTGCCTTAAAAAATCGGACCGCATAATGTTCTTCTGGATAGACCGTTAAAACAAGCACCGGCAGCTTGGGCTGCTCATCTCGAAGCTGTTTTAATAGGTCCAATCCATTCTTCCCAGGCATAGCAACGTCAAGAAGGACAACATTTAGATCTGAGCCAGAAATTTTCTTTATAAGGTCATCACCATTTTCGGCCTCGGCGACCACTTCAATGTCTGGTGTCTCTGAAAACGCATTTTTTAATCCTCTGCGAAATAGAGGATGGTCATCAGCAATAATAACTTTAATTTTCTCCTTAGTTTTCACCATTTCCGTCCTTTTTAATATTGATTGTTACTTTAGTGCCTCCTTCGGAGACACCATCTATCTTAACATTGCCTCCCCACACCATAGCTCGTTCGCGCATTCCAAGCAAACCTAATGATCGCAAACTTTGAATCTGCTCAGCAGTTATCCCACATCCGTTATCCTCAACTTGCAAATTAATATTATCTTTACAGGTGTACAACTTGACACTCACCTTCGTTGCTTTTGAATGTCTGGCGATATTTGTTAATGTCTCCTGGAAAATTCTAAACAAAGTCGTTGCTCTCTCGAGATCCATTTCAAATCCATTTATTTGATCTAAAAAATGGCAATGAATGCCCGTCCTCCCTTTGAACTCCTTAACCTGCCATTCGATCGCTTCAGGAAGCCCAAGGTCATCCAAAATTGGAGGTCTTAAATCCATAGCAATTCTTTGAACAGACTGGATAGCATCATCACTCATCTCGAGCAGTTGCTTGGTACTCTCTTGAATTCCAGGGTTGTGTTGCAAAAGTTTCTTATCCAGTAATGAAAGTTCCAGTTTCATAGTTGTTAGAAGTTGACTGAGATGGTCATGCACTTCTCTGGCGGTTCGTGTCCTCTCTTCTTCGCGGACCTCCTGCAACCGGTGATAGAGGTTACGCAACTGTTCCCGAGATATTTCACTTTGATCCAGAGCACGCTTTCTTTCCAAGACTCTCCCTAGCTGCGTACCAATTTGTCCCATGATGGCCAGAATTTCTTTATCAGGCTCTGCCGCTTTACTGGAATAAAACTCCATTACCCCAACCACCTCTTGACCGATTAAGATGGGAAAAGCGAAACCCGCCTTGACCCCAATATTCTCTGCAAGGTTTGCACGGGGGAAATTAGGATCTTTAGTAACATCAATGATCCATTCAGGTTTTCCACTAGCCAACACGCGTCCGGGGAGTCCGATGCCCATTTCCATTGGCGTGTCTCCCGTAATTTTCTGAAACACATCAAACTTCCCAGGATCGCCAACGTGCCAAATCTCGGTAGGTATCAAACCTAAAGCCGGATCATCTGTAGCAACATAAAGATGCCCCAGTGGCCAACCTGCAAACTTACACACTCTCTCAATACAAAAATAAAGGGTATCGTCAATCGCCCGTGCCTCATTGGAAGCCATAGCAATAACTTTAACCAGTTGCGCGCTATCGGCCTCATTGTTTAAACGTTGATTCACTTCCTGTAGCTTTGCCGTTCGATCTGCAACTCGGGTTTCGAGAAATTCTCTGGCGGTCTGAAGTTTTTCATCGGCCTTGTTTTTTAACAGGCATAAAATTGTCGTGAGGCATATTGTTAAAAAAGCTAATACACGATTGGCTACCACATGTGTTAAATCTCCTCCGGGCGGAGAAAGGAAATAGCCCAACAAGTTCAATACAGAACCTAAAACAAAAGCAATAATTATCAATTTCCGGTTTTGCGCCATCAACCCCAGCAATACCAGCGCAACGTAGAGCATACCGTCTGCGATACCCAGTGGGAGCAGCGCGTCTAGAATAAAAATCCCGACGCAGGCAATGACTCCTATGAACACATATTTTGTAGAATAGTTTTTCAATTTTTGCGGTTATAACCCTTTAGACCTATAATTCCAACAGCTTAAACTTTATTTAAAAACACATAATTGTGCGGACAGACTTTGCAGAATACAACATTTTGTCATAAAATAATACAATGCCAAATGCTCGATTCTATTAATTTAGACGTAGTGCTTTGGCGAAGCCCTGTTGATGAATAAAAGGCCACTAGTTATGCGATTGAAAATAATCCTGATCCTTTCTATGCTTCTCCACATTACCGCTTTACCCGTTTGGGGAAAAGATGGAAAAGCCCAACTGGTTCTTTACAAGGAATTGGATACCCCGATTACAAATCATATGAAGGGCCGAACCTGCAATAAAGTTCTCGTTATTAAAAAAGACAAAGATGTTGCGGCCACAGCCGATATGCGCGACCAATTTTGCGAAGGTGAATATTCACTGAGTCTGGATGGCCCTCCCGGAACCACGGTAACTATTTATGGTCAAAATTTTTACGGCAAAAGTCGGGGCTATCTAACCCTAACAAAGACCGACCATCAAAAAGTATGGGTTTGGAATTTCAGGTCTTTCCCAGAAAAACGCTGGATGATTACATTCGCCAATCAAGACACAGGGGGTTATGAATCTTTTTTTCAGGCAAGCCCTAAGTTCAGCAGGAGTTTTGGTTCGGTTAAATGGAATGAAATCCCTTGAAAATTTAATGTCCTCACAAAAATTGTGCAAATAACCTCGGTTAAAAACAAATCAATTCTGACCCGCACAACAGGATATCTCAAAAATGTTTCTTCGCATTCTCTAAATCCCTATAGCGGTTGCGGGTTTGGCAATTCTTCTTGCGGTCAAGGTTGTTACGTCCGTTTCAATGCATGGATAAATCAGGGCCGAGAATGGGGGAGCTTTGTAGATGTTAAAACCAATGCTGCTGAATTATATTGCAAAACAGTAGCTAGAGAAAAAAACTGGGCGTGCAATCAATCCAAACCCTTTTCTATTTTCATGTCCAGTTCAACCGACCCTTGGCAACCCGCAGAAACAAAATACCGCATTACCAGAAAATTATTGCTGGCCATGAAAATAACTCCTCCAGACGAATTGATTTTACAAACTCACTCTTCCGCAATTCTGGAAGACATAGATCTTATCCATGAACTGTCCCTAAATTGCAAATTACGAGTTCACATATCCATAGAAGGAGACCGAGACCGTTTGCCCGGGCTACCTCCTCCACCATCCAGCGTAGAGGATCGGATCAGAGCCCTGAAGGAATTCTCATCCCGAGGGATTTTTTCAGTTTGTTGCTTATCACCGTTGTACCCTTTGACGGATCCTGAGGCTTTTTTTAACAAGCTAAAATCGACAGGAGTGGCAGCAGTAATTATCGATCATTTCATTTTAGGAGATGGAACACCGGATGGTTCAAGAACGCAAAAAACTTCCCTTCCTTCCGTCATGAAAAATGTAAAACCTGAGTCCATCCATCTGCCCTATAGAGATAAAGTGATAGAGATCGCTAGAAAATATTTACCGGTAGGTGTCTCAGCTACCGGGTTTGCAGGGAATTATTCCTGATGCCTTCTACGATCCCCAAAGCTCTGAATGATCTGCTGATTTCATTAAACGGTAAAGGCTACAAAAGCTATAAAATTTTACAAGGAACAAGTTTTCAGTATCCACCTTTCACATTGCGCTTTGAACATGTGCAGGGCGATCCTTATGCTGCACCATCACGGTTAACTCTATCGACAAAACTCTCAGAAATTGGTCTTGCCCCAACCCTCTACGATACCCCGACTAAAAAACTCGCCTTAGAGGATCACCTGTTAAGAATTGTTCATAAAAAGGTTTCAACATTAAAAGAAAAAGTAAAAGGGTCGGGAAGAAGCGGTGAAATTGCTGTCCAGCCTCCAAGCCAAAAAGTCATCTTGAGAAGCGGTATACAAATTAACAATGACACCTTGACCTTGATTTTATTTGCTGGATTACCAGGCAATGGCCGCAATGTTCTGGCAAAAGAATGCATTCATCTTTTTTCTGAAATACTACCTTCGGCCTGGGAAGAATCAATTTCAGCAGAATCTATTGACTTAGATCAAGTGCAAGGTTCTATAAATTCACTGGAAGATTATTACGCTCTAAGAAATGCCTTGGGTCAAAATGAGTGGGTGGCATTTATTGCCAATGGCTCCCACCTCCCACGGTTATCAGGAATCAGCGACCTTCCACTTCAAAATAACAGCATTGCATTTCTTGCGCCTGATGAATTGCGGGCAGAGGTTGACCTCCCACATAAAGGTAAGGTTGCCGGAATGCCTGTGCCAAAAGGAATCACCTTGATTGTCGGAGGAGGATTCCACGGCAAGAGCACTTTATTGAATGCCATTCAAAATGCCGTCTACCCTCATACACCTGGGGATGGACGAGAGCTCGTTGCCACTCATCCCTCAGCAGTAAAAATTAGAGCCGAGGATGGCCGAGCAACACAACCCATAAACATATCTGGGTTCATGGATAATTTACCATCCGTATCTTCTACAGAAAATTTTTCGACACTATCTGCCAGTGGGTCTACATCTCAGGCAATTAATATTATTGAAGCGCTAGAAACCGAATCTTCTTTTCTTTTAATGGATGAAGACACCTGCGCCACTAACTTTATGATCCGCGATGCTAGAATGCAGGCTCTTATCGAAAATAACAGAGAACCGATTACCCCATTGGTAGATCGAGTAAAAGAACTTTATCAAGATTTTGACACCAGCACCCTTCTCGTTATGGGAGGAAGCGGAGATTATTTTGATGCGGCGGATCGAGTCATTGCTATGGAATCATTTCGCCCTAAAGAAGTCACACAGAAAGCCAGGCAAATTGTCAAAGGAAATCCCACGAGCCGAAAAATCGAAACCCAGTTTCCTTTCCCTTCCGTCAAACCCAGGCACCGTGACCTTTCAGCGCTAACCTTCCAACGCGGTAAAAAGGATTGCGTCATTCAAACTCGCCAACTCATCACATTAATACTAGGTCAAACAGAAATTGATGTTCGTTATGTAGAACACCTGATCGAAGAAGGCCAACTTGAATTTTGTGGATGGATTTTAAAACAGGTTAAAGACAGACAAAAACGGACAGAAAAACAAACTGAAACTGTCAAAGATATTTTAAAAGAAATAGAACTCCAGGGGTTGGACTCAATAACTCCATTCAATAACGGAAAACTTGCCCTACCAAGATACCAGGATGTCCTGGCAGTATTGAATCGCCTACGCTAAAAATAAGTTAGGAGTTGCCTCGCGATTTTTCCTGCAAATTTTTAAGGTGTTTGCTAAATCCAATCATAAAAAGCGTTGCCCCGAGCATTTCGAAGCCTTCTTCAATTCCAATCAATATGCGTGTGTAATCATAACTCAAAGGATCAACCAACTTTTTCGAAAGAGCCTCTAAAACCAACACCCCAACCCACAACGTCAGGGCGATAAACATCATGCTCATCAATCTTGGCGAATAAGAAAATCGTTTCAAAAAAAACCTTGCAAGAATTACTGCTGCCACCAAGGCAATAGGAGCGTAAAACCATAACCATTCATGAATGAAATGAAATGCCACAGATTCAAGTGCCATTTTCCCACCAATAGCTATAAAATTTTCATGAATACCCACACAATCATCCAGACCAATAAAAAAATAAACGAAAGCTACAAAAAACCAGGGAAGCTTGTTCTTAAAGGAAGCATTAGGACCGTAATCTTCTCGAGCCGTAATGAGAACGACAATCCCTAAAACAAATAGCTGTGCAGTAGCAAAAAGAGTCCCATAGCCTTTTTCCGCATTCAAGTTCCAAAAGAAATCCCACGGATACAGAAACCACATAACTTGTAAGC
>JABJCF010000595.1 GCA_018665625.1 Nitrospina sp.
GACTCTTCACATGACCAGGCCATTCAAGAGCTTCAGAAGGATGGTCAACTGACGGAACTCGAGGGTGATGAGCTTGCCCCTGACGACCCTTTCGCAAACTATTCTGAACTCGACGATGACGAGCAAGACCGCGCCATTCAGGAACTTCAGGACGAAATGGAATCGACGATCAACAAGCTAACAGAACAACTAGAAAGCACTCCGGAAACTTCTTCTGCAATTAAAGACTTGGGCGACATTCGTATTGGAGATGGTGCAACCATTGATGATGAATACAACTTCGATGAAAAATTCTCTCTAGACGAGCCTCTAGATACAAGTGACCCTGAACCTCTTTCGCTTGAGGCATTAGATTTAACAGATGAAGTTGATCCGACCATTGATAAAATTGAGCCCGTAATTGAGCCAATAGCCGAGAAAATCGAACCGGAATCTCCGCCGTTGCAACCTGTCCCCGAAAGAGATTACACCATTGATGATAGGCCAGATCGACAGTCAGATAGCCTTATTAATCGGTTAAAATATTTCCAGGAAAACCTGGACACACGATTTCATCATGACGAAAAACGAGAATTACCTTCTGAGCCCAAGCCAATTGATTTCGCAGAGGAGCATCGTTTTGTCGAACAACAAAGTTTCGCTACTAAAAAAGCTCCCATAGACAACAAAAAGTATATGGAAGTGCTGGAGTCCTTTATATTTTTGAAGGACCAAAACAAACATAGATAAAAAGTTTTTGGAGATCGTCCCATTAAAGTTTTAGATTCTATGACATCACAAGTCAACATAATCGCTGTCGGTGGCGGCAAAGGAGGAATAGGAAAAAGCCTAGTTTGCACCAATTTGGCAATAGGAATGGCTTTGAGCGGTCAAAAAGTCATCCTAATGGATACTGATTTCGGCGCATCCAACCTGCATGCCTTATTGGGAATCAATAATCCAGTACATGGGTTTCAGGACTTTTTTAATGAGGAAATTTCAAACAAACAATCCCTGTTGATAGATACAGGTATCAGCAATTTAAAGTTTGTCAGCGGTGCGGGGGACAACCCAGGAAGCGCAAACATCGACTCCGATAAAATTAACACGGTTATTTCGTTCATCAAAAACCTGGAAGCAGACACCATACTTTTGGATTTAGGCCCCGGAACCAATTACAACGTTATCGACTTTTTTAACATCAGCACACAAAATGTGGTTCTCACAACCCCGGAAATGACGTCGGTAATGAAAACCTTCAGTTTCATTCGGTCTGCTTTATTCAGGAGAATTTCTTTGGCATTTCAGGACACTCCCGAAATCCAAAAAATGGTAGACCACTCGAATCCAACCAATGCAGATATCGAAACCTATACTACGGGACTCCTTAGGGATCGTTTTGTTGAAGAGTTCCCCGATCACCTGGAACAGTTAAATAATATCATTAAAGACTTCACCCCCGGATTAGTCGTAAACCGGGTTCGCAGCAAAAAAGATCTCATGACCGGAGACAACTTACTAAAGCTTGTAAAAAAATTCCTCGAGGTAGAAGCCACCTATTTGGGCTATATCATTGAGAGTGATCGAGTCAGGGATTCCGTAGACGAAATGATTCCATTTCTTATTAAAGATCCGCAAAGTAAGCCTTCTGAGAATCTCCAGCAGATCATAGGAGCGCTAACTAACACCGACCTGCAGTTTGTTAAACGAGATGGAAGAATCTTTGTCTCAAAACAAGTACGTCTTTCTTCTGGCTGGGAAGTCTAGCCCTCCCCTCCTCAATATTTCGAAATACCCGTTAAATTTCCCCTCGTTGGACAGTTTATTTTCCAGTACAATGCAATAAAAAATCATCCCATAAAAACAATCGTGATAGACACTCAAACCCAATCAATATTATTGGAGCTGCTCAATTTTTCTTCCCGTAGAAATATTAAGCTTTTCGTTGTGGGCGGCACATTGCGCGACCATTTTTTGCAGCAAAAAATTACAGACATTGATCTCACGGGGAAAGACATCGCCAAAATAGCAACGGCATTCGCCAAATCACTTAACCTCACCAGTATTCCTCTAGACAAAACTCTCGGCCGGTCGACAACGCGGATCATACTCTCTCGACAGAAGCATTTGGACTGCACAGATATGCAAGGATCAAGAATTGAGGAAGACCTGTCGCAAAGAGATTTCACAATGAATGCAATGGGACAGGAACTTCCTGACTTTCTGGCTAGTAAAAATGGAGTAATTGATTTATTTGGTGGACGAGAGGATCTTGATAATAAAACCATCCAAGCTGTATCAGGCTCCGTATTCGTGGCCGATCCTTTACGAATGTTAAGGGCTTTCCGTTTTGCCGCTACCTTGGGCTTCACTATTGAATCACACACATTGAAAAAAATATTCGATGACAAGGAAATGATTTCGAAAACAGCTGCCGAAAGAATCTGGCAAGAACTCTTATTACTATTTGGCGCAGATAATACAGGTGATTCTATAAATTTGATGAAGGAAACCGGACTGCTTTCCTGCTTAACCTCAATCACCTTTACCGAATGGGAAAATGTTTTAACGTACTATAATCGACTGGAACATATTTTTTTAAATCCACATTTATATTTCCCCAAATATGCTCCTAAAATTATTTCCTCTAAAATCTCTCTTATTAAGCTCTCTCTTCTATTAATAAATATGGATATCAATCTATCCATAGAGAATAAAAAAAGAAAAGATTTTGGCACTCCCAAAACCTTTGAAACTTTAAAGACTCTTAAAGCAAGTAATAGTGAAATTGCCTACATTTGTCGATCCATTCAAAATTTTCAATTATTCTCCAGACCATTGTCATCCAGCCCTAATGAATCCTCATTATATGATTTATGCGTAAAGGCTGGAGACCAACTGGTTGCAGGCATTCTGTTGCAGGTTTGCACTCTTGCCTTTCCAGAGAATCCAGAGAGAATAGAAAACGAAAAGCTTGCGCCTTATGAAAAACTTTTAGATTTTTATTTCATGCGGTATCTTCCTATCTTAGAAGAAAAGGCCTTGATGAATGGAAATGATATAA
>JABJCF010000619.1 GCA_018665625.1 Nitrospina sp.
AGTATGGGTTTTTGGTTTGCCCATGAGCCAAACTGGCAACCAGTATCAATGAGAGCAGGAATAAAGTCAGACGATAAGGCATGAGGATCTCAAGGTTACTCCGAAAATAGCCGCCAAGATTTAAGGTTGTAATAACGATAATTATCTTTCTAGAGGCTAGCAGAGAGATCGCAGAAATTCAACCGGGCTTCTGTCTGGTTTTGCATATTAATAAGGGTTATACTGGGCCAGATTTACAAGGTTGATAAGAATTTTTAACGCCCTTTCCTGTTTTTGAAAATTTTATAAATCCTCCAAACGGTAAAATCATAAATAATGCGTATCGGAGTTACAGGGACTTCAGGGTTTATCGGCTCACACCTTACCAGCGCGTTAAAAAAATGTGGCGAGGTGGTTGCTCTTCCTCGTGGCAAGTCGCTTCCCTCGTTAACGCAATTAAAATCTTTTGTTTTTGGAGTTGAGTTGTTTTTTCATCTCGGAGGGGTAAACCGAGGGACAGATGAGGAAATTCTGACAGGAAATGTGACTGGAACTTTGCGTTTGCTGGAGGCGATAAAAAAATATGGAGAACCTTCTGCGCAGATTTTATTTGCTTCTTCCTCACAGGTGTATCGATTAAAAAATCGTGTGGCAAAAATTTCTGAAGCAAGCGCATTGCAGCCAGAATCGATTTATGGGGTCAGTAAAAAATCGGCAGAAGATTTATTTCGAATATCGGGTCTGCCGTTCACCATTTTAAGGCTGGCAAATGTGTATGGGCCTGGATGTCGTCCTGATTACAATTCTGTTGTGGCTACTTTATGTCAACGCGCGAAAAAAAAACTTCCGTTAAAAATAAATGGGCAGGGCAAGCAGAGCCGAGATTTTATATGTATTGATGATGTTGTGCGTGCCTTTATGCTGGCAGGGTTCAGTGGAAAACCTTTGACAGGAAAAGCTTACAATGTAAGCTCAGGTCAGATGACCTCTTTGGTGAAAATTGTAAATACCATAAAAAGATTCGAGAAGAGTGTCAAGGTGGAGTTTAAGCCTGGAGTCGAAGATAAAATATCTTATTGTTGTGATGCAAGTAGGTTTAAACGGGAATATAGCTGGAAGCCTAAGACATCCCTATTGCAAGGCATCGAAAAATCCTTGAAACATTTTGGAAAAAGAAAATGAAGAATATAGAAATCCAGGACCTTGAAAAAAAATCGGATGAAAGAGGCTGGTTGATAGAAGTTTTGGGAGGCGGATTGCCCGAAGGTTGTAAGGAATTTGGCCAGCTTCATGTTTCTGTTGCCTACCCCGGAAAAGTTCGAGGGAACCATTATCATACTCGCAAGGTGGAATGGTTTTGTGTGCCAACGGGTACCGGATTACTATTGTTGAAAGACCGGGAAACTGGAGAGACTCGTGAAGTAATGATGGGAGTCAACGATTTAAAAACCATTAAAATCGAACCGGGTGCCATTCACGCTATTAAGAATATCGGCGAGGGCGATATGGTATTGTTGGTATATTCAAGTGAAACGTTTGACCCTAAAGACTCAGATACTTATTATGAAAAGATATTGGAATAATTTTCACAGTATGATCGTTATTCTCGCAAATGCAATTCATAACAAGCCTTTTTAAAAGTTCAGCCCTACCTGATAGACCTATTTGATGAAAATTACCTTTATCCTCAGCCAATATAAAAGAATAAGTGGCGGCAACCGTGCTTTATTCGAATATGTTAACCGATTAAAAAAAATGGGGCACTTGGTACGTTTGTTTGTTGTTGCCAAGCCTGCGAGATGGTATCGAATTGACCACTGGCCCAGGATTTTTAACAAAAAGGTTACGGTTCTAGCTCCAGAAACTATTGATTGGGTGGATAACAAAGTCCCTATAGAGCTTCTTTCTGTGAATCATGAAAGTTTGCTTCCCAATTCAGATATTTTACTGGCTACTGCCTGGCAAACTGCCAATTTTTCCGCTTCGTTGCCTGAGAGCAAAGGGAAAAAGTTTTATTTTGTTCAGCATCACGAAAGCCTTTGGACTCGGGAAAAAGGTAAGGCGCAAGCAACTTATCATATGCCTTTCAAGAAAATGGTGATTTCTACCTGGCTGAAAAATATTCTTAAGGACCAATACCAGCAGGAGGCAGAGGTTCTTGTGACTCCTGTTAATCAGGATTCTTTCTATAAAGAAGATAAAGATGAGAGTGTGGTTTCTCGGGTGTGTATGCTTCACCATGATTATGATTGGAAAGGTTATAAGGATGCGATAGCGGCGGTAAAAAAAGTGCGTTCAGAAAACTGTAAGATTGAACTCGTGGTTTTTGGTGAAAAGCTAGAAGACCCAACCCCTTTATATGAGGAGGCGGGATTTAAATTCGAATATCATTTTCGTCCTACAGGGGAAACCCTTCGCAAAATTTATTCCTCTTGCGGTACCTTTTTGTGTTCGAGTTGGTACGAAGGCCTTGGGATGCCTGCTATGGAAGCGATGATGTGTGGAACGGTACTTGTCACTACGGATACGGGGGGCAGCCGCGATTATGCGCTGAATGAGAAAACGGCGTTGGTTTCGCCTATTAAGAACCCGGAAGCTCTTGCAAAAAACCTAATTCGGGTTTTAACGAATGAGCCGTTAAGACTTCAATTGGCGGAAAAGGGATACCAAAAGATACATCAGTTTTCTTGGAATGCAAATTGTGAACAGTTGGCCAAATGTTTTGAAAAGTCACTTGATGATCGAAAATGACGAGACAAATTTCAAAAAAACGGATATTCATTTTTACGGCGATACCTATTTTGTTGTATCTTGGAATAATGGAATTGGGTGTGAGGGCTTTTTGG
>JABJCF010000596.1 GCA_018665625.1 Nitrospina sp.
AGTTTTATTCATATAGACTGAAAAATTCCCTGATAAAGGTGAATTTCGCGGCAGCCCCAAAGCGGCAACAGCACCTCTAAAGCGAGCGCGGAACCCCGGTTTTCTTACTTTTCTTATCGGTTCAATCCAATATCAGGATGAGATGGGGGGCGGGGGTTTTCAAGAAAATAACCGAAAAAACAATCTGGGTGCTGGGCTAAATTCACTTTTATATGTAAGGAATTGGACCATTTATTAGACTTAATAGAGCCTATTCATTTTAGGTTTTGGTTCATTCAGGAGGCTTGATTGCAGGTTGCATATTTGATAAGGTTGCCAAGTATTAAAGAGTTAATTTAACTTTGAGGTTATCAATGATCAGAAAAATTTTACCAGGGTGTGCCATCCTTTTCTTTTTGGTTTTAAGTCTTACAGGAGAGGTATTTGCAGAATCAGGAATTACCTCTGACCTAAAAGAGACCATTGATAAGGTCCTTGTGATAGTCTCTGACCCCGAATTGAAGAAGAACCCCACCTTAAGAAGAGAACAACTACGAGACACTATTGGTGTTCGTTTTAATTATAGTCAGATGGTCAGGCGATCTCTGGCAAAAAACTACAAAGAACGAACCGATAAAGAACGCGCAGAGTTCACAGGGCTTTTCAAAAAACTTCTGGAAAACTCCTACGCCAGTAAAATTGAAAATTATCAGGACGAAACGATCAATTATGTCGATGAAAAGGTCAAAGGGAATTATGCTCTGGTAAAAACCCAAATCGTCCGTAAAGATGGAACGATTGATGTAGATTACAAGCTGATAAATGAAAATGGTAAGTGGACAGTTTATGATTTTGTAATTGAAGAGGTCAGCTTGATCCGTAATTATCGTTCGCAGTTTTCTAAAATCATTAAGACCGAATCATACGGTGCTTTGGTTTCGAAGTTGGCCAAGAAAATTAAAGACCTTGAGACCAATCAGAAAAAAGATTCTGAAAATCTTTAAAGGGTACAGGCAAACTCCTCTTGATAAAAAGCTCAGCACCCACCCGTATTGATTTGGCTGGAGGCACGCTTGATATTTGGCCTCTGCATCTTTTTTTTGGCAACGCGCCCACCCTTAATGCAGCCATTGATCTATATGCCACGGTTGAAATTTCTCCCAGAAAAGATAAACGGGTCGTTCTTCGATCTCTGGATTTAGATTTAAAAGCATCCTTTTCTTCATTAAAAGCTCTTCCGGAAAACCACCCTCTGCAGTTAATAACTCGCACCGTGAAGTTCTATGCTCCAAAATCGGGCTTGGAAATATCTACAAACTGTCAGGCACCACAAGGTTCGGGAATAGGAGGTTCCTCTGCCTTGAATATTGCATTGCATGGTGCGTTGAATAAATTTGTAGGTGGAAGATTCAATAAGCAGGAGATGATAGAGATTGCCAGAAATATTGAAACTCAGGTGATAGGTGTTCCTGCTGGGTGTCAGGACTATTTCCCTGCCATGTATGGAGGGGTCAGGTCAGTTAATCCAGGACATCTGGGGATCGCAACAGAAACCCTTCCTGTAAAGCCCAAAGAGCTCACACGGCACGTGGTGCTTTGCTATACGGGAAAACCAAGAAACTCTGGCATCAATAATTGGGAAGTGACCAAGAAGGCCATTGACGGAGATAAGAAAGTGATTGATCATTTGAGCACCATCCGCGACTGTGCTCTGGAAATGCATCAGTTATTAAAAAAGGGCCGAATTTCTGGGATTGCCCCAGTCTTTGCCCGTGAATGGAAAGCGCGTAAACAACTTGCCCCTTCGATTTCTACTCCGCAAATGGAAAAATTGATACGTTCTGCACTGAAAAAAGGGGCGCTGGCGGCAAAGGTGTGTGGTGCTGGTGGCGGCGGTTGCCTGGCTTTCATTGTTCCACCCGCTAAAAAACAATCCATCATAGATGAAATAAGTTTTCAAGGGGGTAGGGTGTTGCCCTTTCAATTTGTATCCCGCGGGGTGGCGATCCGCCACAGGCAATAGGTCTATTCCTCTATAGCGGTACAATCTCATTTGGGATAAATGCAAGCGCACCTATCGTAAAAGGCTTTTCAGAATATTGGCTTTACGGGCATCGACCTATCTTCCTCCCTCGCTAGAGGGGAGGGGACGGAAGACAATGATTAGTAGAGGAAGTAGGGTGAGTGCACCCAGTAAAGCAATTACCATTGCGGCTCCTGTCAACAACCCGAAATAGATAGTGGGCATGAACTCGGAAAGAGCGAGAATGGAAAAGCCCAGAGTGATGGTTACCGAAGTGTAGTACATCGCCTTGCCAATGCTTCCATGGCAGCGACTCATCGCGGCCAGATAATTTTCATCTACTTTAAATTCTGTCTGAAATCGGTGGATATAGTGAATCGTATCATCCACTGCAATTCCCACTGTAATCGCCGCGATGGTGATTGTCATCATGTCTAGAGGAATGCCCAGCCAACCCATGAGGCTTAAAACTGTGCCGGCTGCTAAAAGATTAGGGACGATTCCTATCAACGCAAGGGAAAAGCTTCTAAATAAAATCATGAACATTATCATGATGGCAAAAAAGACCACCCCAATGGTAAGGATTTGTGATCGGTAAAGACTCTGTAGCATATTGTTATAGAGAACGACCATCCCGGTAAATTTGAAAGTTGCCGGATCGAAATTTAACTCCTCTACCAGGTGGCTCTGGATTTTCCCTATTAATTCAGAACGCCGAAGGGTGGGGTCTGATTCGATCAATCTCATGTTGATATGAATTTGATTTGCATCTTGAGACAGGTAAGGATTGACCAGAGAGTCTTTAACATTTTCCGGCATAAGTTTTCGAATTAGAACCAGATCATAGTCATCGGGTTTTCTGCCTTTATCAAGTTGAGTGAAAACTTTAATCAATGTTGAAATAGATTGCACCTTCCCAACTTCAGGTAGACTTTCAAGATAGTCATGGATTTTTTCAACTCGATCCAGCATGTTTGAATTGAACCAGTAATTCACCTCAACCTTTTCGCCTTCCTCTGCAAAAGGGTCATCGTCAAAGTCATTTTCTGTTTCGTTCTGCTCATTTTCTTTCAGGAAGTCAAAGTACTTTTGATCGGGATTCATTACAATGTTCAAAGGTGTGGTGCCACCCAATTGTCGATCGATGACCTCCATCCCTTTATAGATTTCTGTGTTGCTCTTAAAGTGATCAATGAATCGATTTTCTACTTCCAATTTGGAAATGCCAACCGCACTAGCTATGGCTAGAAATAATGCTCCCCAAAGAATAATTTTATGATGTCGATTGGTAAATGCGGCAATAGCCAGGGTGAAACCCTGTGTGCTGTCTTTCCCCGATCCCGGTGTTTCAGGGCGTAATAGCGAAAGTGCGGCCGGGAAAAATATAAAGTTCAGAATAAAAGACAAGGAAATGCCAAGGGTCATTATCCAACCGAAATCTATTACGGGACGAATGCCGCTGATTAAAAGGGAACAAAAAGCTACAACAGTAGTGATGGAGGTGTGAAAACAAGGCTGAGCCATGAGGCTTACGGTTTGTTTTACGAGTTGTTTTTGACTTTGGCCGGGATTGCCGTCGTTTAAATCCTGATATCTCACGATTAGGTGAATGATCAGTGACATTGTAATGATTAGTAAAATAGAAATGAAGTTTGATGAAATAACTGTCACTCGCCAATCCATCAAACCTAGGAAACCAATCATAACCACTACGGTAATAAGACAGGACCCCACTGGCAATAGGACCCAACGAAATTTTTTGAAAAATAGGCTGAGCATAAGAATGAGAAAAGCAATGACACCCAGGCCAAATGTTTTCAGATCGTGTTCAATAAATCCGATCATATCTGTGGTGATCATGGGAACACCGCCCAAAAACATTTCCGCGTTATCTCTATGGCGGTCCATAATGTCGCGGACAGCTTGAATCACAGCGTCTTCCTTGTCTAAAACACTCGCGTGGTAGTTGCGAAATTTTTTCTGAGCGTTATCGAACAAGGTCTGGTCTTCATGAGCAAACTCAGATTTGCTTATTTTTTCTCGGAGCGCATTTCTTTTATAGAGAAGGTCAAAATATTTTTCATCGCGCTTGAAGTTGACACGGATAATGGTGGTTTTCCCATCAGGACTCATCAGCAGGTTTTTGTAGATGGGGCTTTCCAGGAACTCTTTTCGAGCCATTTCGCGATCCACCCCTGGGGTTTCCAGGGTTCGGATATCGGTCGCCAGCTTGGCAATTTCTACACGGGGACTATTCAGTAAAGGAACATTTAATATGTTGTCTATTGAATGGATCCGCTCTAGTTTTGATAATTCGTCACTGAGTGTCTTTAGGTCTGCAAGCACCTCATCAGACATCAAGTCTTTAAACGGAGCGTAGGTGATGACAAGAAAATCATCGGACCCATAAATCTTGCTTATTTTTCGGTAATATTCCAGTGCGTTATCGTTTTCCAGCACCAGTGATTCTGCAGATGCGTCCAGCTTGAATTTTGGAATATGATAGGAAAGCCCTGCAACAGTTAAAGCAACAAAAAGAAGCGCCCATAAAGGTTTTTCAATAACCCACTTGAAGTATGCGTTTATCAATATTTTTTTCAATGAAATCCCTATTTAAAGTTTAATTTCAGTTTGATGGGCGTAAATTAATTCTGACAACGGCTACGGGCTAACTTTTAGTCCAGCGTCTGGCTGGCCAGCGTCTGGCTGGTGGGCGAGGCTATTCTATACTTAACTTGAGATTGTGCCAATAGGTAAAATAAACGTTTCTTGCTCTTTTATTCCTATAACAGGCATACTATTTCGTATGCAATTTTTATGATTTCTTTAAGGCCATTAAACTGTGAATTTATCCTTTAAACCAGCCATAAAATATTTTGCTATTTTCGCGTTGGTTTTAGCCATGGGGATGTCGGTCTGGCTTTTACCCAGACCCGCTGAAAAACAAGAAGAGCAATCTATCACGCCACCTATAGATGCTAAAGATGAAGCGGGTAGATACATACAGCAAGCCTCGGAGCATTTTTTCTATCACGAATTTGATAAGGCGATAAGCACCTATAAAAAAGCTATTACGGTTTATGAGAAGGAAGGAAAACTAAAGAAAGCTGCAAAGGTTTTTGAGTCGATAGGAGATTTATATAAATTTCGCAGAAACCTCAAAAATGCAGAAGCGCATTACATAATGGCTATGGAAAACCACAGGGAAAATAAGGACTCGTTTGGCGAGGCCAGGGCCATGAATCTGGCAGGTGATTTATTTATGGAAAGAGAAAAATTTCCGCCTGCTGGGAATTGGTACAAAAAGGGATTTGATTTGGTAAAAAATGACCCGCCTCACCTTATCAAAGCTTTGCTCTTGGAAAACCTGGGACATTATTTCTGGAAAACTGAGGACATTCCTGAAGCGATTGTGCAGTTCACCCAGGCACGAGACACCTTCTCTGCAATTAATAATCGGATGGGCTACGAGCATATGAGTGCAGTACTCAACAAACTCCGTAGGGGGCAGTCTCATGGCCATAGCATTCCTGACGAAGGTCTCACCTACCACCAATCTCCTCCTCCGAAGAGAAAGAGTTAGTTTGGAAATTCATTTATTGGGAATTGTTCCAGTTATTGCCTATAATAACGAACACCAAATGATAGGTTTGATAGAAATGGTGCGCGCAAGGTAAATGGCTGCCTTGTAGGGCATAGGCTCTTATTGTGAGGGCTATTGCTGTATCAGAAAATTTATAAACATCGGCAAAGGTTAAAGCTTTGAACATCATTCTGAATAGCTATTGTAATTTAAAATGTAATTATTGCTTTGCTGATGAGTACATGGAAGAGAATGTGAAAACTCCTGATAAATCTATGGATTTCGATTTTTTTCAGAACGAGCTTTTGCCTAGAATAAAAAATGCCTCTCTTATTAATTTTATGGGAGGGGAGCCCACCCTGCATCCGCGTTTCAATGAAATGCTTTCCAATGCCTTGGACAATATGCAGCCTTTTTCGTTTCTGGGTGTTTTCACCAATGGATTGATGTCCGATAAAGTTTTAGAACTGCTTTTAGAGTTAGTGGGTCGTGGGGGCAGCATTGAAAGGCAAATTCAGTTTTCCGTTCTGCTCAACTGGCAAACTATGGAAAACACATCTGAAAAAAATCACGCGCGCACTCGCGAAGTAGCGGAAGCCATTTTAAGTAAAAATGGATACGGATTGATGTTCAGTCTTAACCTCTATTCCATCGAACAGGACCTGGCGACACAATGCTGGGAGATAGATGAAATTTATCAGAATTTAGGTTTGCCACCAGGGCAAACCTATAAGATTCGTGTCAGTCCGGCTTTCCCGATTGTGGGAGAAGAAGGCCACATAACCTTACCCATTAAAGACTACCCCAAAATGGGCCGCATGATGATAGACCTGCTCAAAGATTTTCCGCAGATGTGTTTTCGTTTCGACTGCTCATTTCCGCCCTGCTTGATGGATGATATACAGGAAGATGAATATCACCTGGTCGAGCGGTTCATTTATCATGGAAGTCAATCTG
>JABJCF010000597.1 GCA_018665625.1 Nitrospina sp.
ATCCCTCTACAGCGCACACCCAAAGGTTTTACGGTCACTCAATATGATATGTACCCGGTGGAAGATATGGGGTTACTAAAAATTGACCTTCTGGCGCAAAAAGGATTGGCCGTGCTCGCCGACACCGTACGCGAAATCGAATCTCGCTATGACCAGAGAATCGATTTCAACATCATCAACCCGGTACAGGACCCGAAAACGCGCAAACTCATCCGGGAAGGAAAAACCATCGGTTGCTTTTATATCGAATCGCCTGGTATGCGTAATCTCTTGCGAAAACTTCAAGTCGACAGTTTCGAAATGTTGACCGCCGCCAGTTCCATCATCCGACCCGGCGTGTCGGAAAGCGGGATGATGAAAGCATTCATCGACCGCCACACAGAGGCCCGCCACAGGCAATTGGCCAGCACGATGCTGGACCCAACGAGCAACAACTCTTTGCCCAACTCAAACCGCCTCTCGGCACAACAAGACATTGCAAATTTTCCACCGGGCGAGGCCCATGAAATTTTGAAAGACACTTACGGTATTATGATTTATCAGGAAGACGTGATCAAGGTCGCGCACATGATTGGAGGCATGAGCCTTGGTGAATCCGACAGCTTAAGAAAATGCATGAGCAAGAAAAGGGACTGGCAGGATATCAATACACACCGGAGCCGCTTTATCTCCGGAGCAATACAAAACGGAGTACAAAAAAAAGCCGCGGAAGAAATCTGGCGACAAATTGAAAGTTTTGCGGGTTATGCTTTCTGCAAAGCACACAGTGCCTCATTCGCCATCGTTTCCTATCAGACCGCTTATCTCAAGGCGCATTATCCCGCCGAGTTCATGGCGGCGGTGCTGTCGAATCGCGGCGGATTCTACGATGCCTGCGCTTACACCGAAGAGACCCGGAGGATGGGAATCCGAATCCTCCCTCCCGATATCCAGCTCAGCGATGAATCCTTCACCGCAACCAGCGTGAAGCTGGACCCAACAGGCACGTTATATTCTTCCTCAGACTTCGTGCCCCGAAGGGGTAATAGCTCCATCCGGCAAACAAAAAGTTCCTTTGGCTCAAAAAATTATCGCCAGTTGCCCCCGCGGCAAGCGGTTCGAGTTGGCTTATCACAAGTGAAGGGACTCAGCCAAAACTCCATTGGTGAGATTCTGAACAACCGTCCCTACTCATCGCTCGCCGATTTTCTGGTGCGAACAAAGGTTTCCGTTTCAGAAACCGAATCGCTGATCCGTTGCGGGGCATTTAATACTTTTGGAATTAGCGTGGCAGAATTATTGTGGCAACTGAAACTGCACCATCGCAGGCCTCGCCTTTTTTCACAATTCAATCAACAGGTTCCAATACTGCCTGAATACACCCCGAATGAGAAACTACTGGCGGAACTGGAATGTCTGGACCTCACTGTGTCGAGTCATCCGCTTAGTCTTTACTCTTTTAATAAAAAACTTGCACAAGCCGCAATATCTGGAAATCAGCTTGAGAAGTTTTCTGGAAAGCTGGCGACACTGATCGGCTGGGCAATTACCTACAAACGTACACGCACTGCAAAAAACGAACTGATGAAGTTCATGACCCTGGAGGACACTACGGCAACGTTCGAGGTCACGTTGTTTCCACGCGTGTACCAACAATTCGGCCATCTGCTTTATGATCGTGGACCCTATATCGTCCGCGGTCGTGTTGAACAGGAAGGTAATTGCCACACTGTGACAGCATTGTGGGTTCATAGACTCACAAGATGCGATAGCTCCTGATACCCGGAAATTGTATAAATGGAATTGTTTTGCTCAGGGGAGTTGAGTAAGAGTTTGCCGAATGATTTCTGCAGAAGGCTGATCGGGGTTAAGACGAAGGCTTAGTTTGAGCGGACTGCGGCCCAAATCAGGCTGGTCAGTCCGTTTCATATAGAACATACCCAAAACATACTGGTAGTGGGCGGATTCTGGTTCGAGAGAAACCGACTTTTGATAAGCTCGTAACGCTCCATCTGAATCTCCAACCTTATCCAGAAAAACCCCCCGGTTAAAATGAGCCAGCCCAAAATCGGGGTCCCGTTCCAAAGCCTGGTTTAATAAATCAAGACTTTCCTTTGTCCGGTTTCGGTTCCCCAGAAAAACTGCCAGGTGATTATAATACTCAGGCTTATCTGGATTTTTCTGAACCAATTCCCGATAAAGCGATTCTGCCTTTTCCCATTCTTTCCGTTCAGCATGAATATGAGCGGAGTAGAGAGCCGCTTTATTATTTTTTGGATCGAGAACTCTGGCTTGGTTTAATCTTTTAAGCGCTCGGTCTCTGTCTCCTTTACTCCAATGAGAAAGTCCGAGAAACATTATGGAACGAGTATGGTTCGAATTTTTTGAGACACTGTCCTGCCACAAATGTAAATCATCCTGATAAACATGATTCCTGTTCATACTTAGTAAACTGAATATCAAAAGGATAGAAAGTGCCAACAAACTCCATCTATATTCTGATGCGATAGCGGTTACGGCTATTGCGAGCCCTACCCCGGGAATATAAAGAAAACGATCGGCCATCATTTGAGGAAAGGGAATGATGTGGGAAACTGGAAGCAGTGCAATGAGAAACCAAACCATCCCAAAAAATACAACCCGCTGGTTTGAGTAACTCCATCGAACCAACCAGAAATAACCCACTATCACTGGAATAGAAATCAAGACCTGCGGCTCAATCAAGCTTTTATAAACCTGATCGGGATACCAGATATTCAAATTGATCGGAAACAAAATTTTAATTATGTATTCCTTGAATACTGCCATCATACTGAAAAAGGTGTAAAGGGTGTTATCGTCTGGATGGTCACGCAGAGTCCCGGCACTGGAATGCGATAGCAAAGCCACTATTACGATTCCCAGGGAAATAAAAAAATAAGGAACCTTGTCCACTAGAATATTTTTTAGGCTTTTGCCTGCAAACGACACATCATAAAGGATCAGCAAGAGCGGTAGGATCACTACAGTAGTTTTTGCCAGGCAGGCAAAGGAAAATAAAAGCAAAGAAAGGACACGCGTTCCTCCACGAAGATAGGTTAAAAATGAAAGAACAAAAAACAAAAAGGATAGCAGGTTTTTACGTTCTGAAATCCATGCCACACTTTCCACCTGCACCGGATGAGCTAAAAAGATCAAGGAAACCCAGAAGGCCCCTCTTCCCGATCGAGTAATCTGGAGAACCAACTGATAAACCAGAAGAGAATTTACAAAATGAAGCAGGGTATTAGTGAAATGATATCCCGTAGCATTCAGACCATACAACCAATAATCAATGCTCAAGGAAAGAAGGGTCAGGGGGAGATAGTCCCACACATGAAGTGAGGAAAACATATTCCACACACCCTGAATATCCAGAGCCTTTATCAAATAATTTCCGACAATGTAGTGCCGGTCATCAAATACAAAACCATTTTTTAATGAATTAAAATAGATCAAACCCGTCAAGGCCAGAAACAGGGTAATTAGAAAAGATCGGCGAATAAAAGGTGTATTGGAGGGCAACATGAGTGGTTGTTTGGAATTATTCAAGTCCTGCCAGCCCTATCACTGTATGTCAAAGCAGAAAATTTGGCAATGATAGACAAAGGCCACAGAGAGTCTTGGAAAATAGGCGGGAGCCTAAGTTAGACCCAACAACTCTTTGGACTTAGTAATTACAGTTGGCTCCATGTCAAATCGACTTCTATTTGACTCTGGCAATGCATAGAGGCAAAATACCCGTTGATTGAATCTTCCAAAAGATAGATTCATTTTTTCAAGTAACTATTCTTAATCCAGCAAGGATC
>JABJCF010000598.1 GCA_018665625.1 Nitrospina sp.
CCGCTAACGCTTCTTCAGCCTTAGCTTTAGAGACTAAAGCTCGTTCTTTATCTATCTCATTTGCAAACTCAGCATTTTCAGCCAAGATAATGACTCTGTTGTCGGCTACTTCCATAAAGCCACCTGTTACTACCAATGTTGTTAACTTTCCACCGACTTCATACGAAATAGAACCTGGTCGAAGCGTAGAGATAATAGGCGCATGATTTGGCAAAATCCCCATATCGCCTTCAGTTCCAGGTATATTCACCTGGTCAACCTTTTCAGTCACCAATAGTCTCTCTGGGGATACGATATCAAGCTCTAACGTTTCGTCAGCCATCAGATTAACCTTCCTTCTTCATTTTAGCGGCTTTCTCTCTAGCTTCTTCTATTCCGCCAACCATGTACAGGGCTTGCTCTGGCATATCGTCACAACGACCGTCTAAAATTTCTTTAAAGCTATCGACGGTATCTTTCAATTTTACGTATTTCCCAGGAGAACCCGTAAAAACCTCAGCCACAAAGAATGGTTGGGAAAGAAATTTCTGAACTTTCCGAGCACGAGCTACAAGAAGTTTATCTTCTTCTGAAAGCTCATCCATACCCAAAATAGCAATGATATCTTGCAAATCTTTATAACGTTGCAGTATTTTTTGAACGCCACGGGCTACGTCATAATGTTCTTGTCCAATAATGTTTGGATCTAAAATTCGAGAGGTAGAATCCAACGGATCAACAGCAGGATAAATACCAAGCTCAGAAATTCGACGATTCAATACGGTAGTAGCGTCCAAATGAGCAAAAGTAGTCGCAGGAGCCGGGTCAGTCAAGTCATCGGCAGGGACATAAACCGCCTGAACAGATGTTATTGAACCTTTTTTGGTCGATGTAATTCGCTCTTGAAGATTTCCCATCTCTGTTGCCAAAGTTGGTTGATAACCAACAGCTGAAGGAATCCGACCCAAAAGCGCGGATACTTCAGAACCTGCTTGAGAAAATCTAAAAATATTATCAACGAAAAGTAGAACGTCTTTACCGCCAACATCGCGAAAATACTCTGCCATAGTCAAACCGGTCAATCCAACACGCATTCTTGCGCCTGGAGGCTCTGTCATTTGACCATAAATCAACGCAATTTTATCGATAACACCTGAATCCTTCATCTCATGGTACAAGTCATTTCCTTCGCGAGTTCTTTCCCCTACCCCAGCGAAGACAGAATAACCACCATGTCCCATAGCGATGTTATGTATCAATTCCATAATCAAAACAGTTTTACCTACACCTGCTCCCCCAAACAAACCCGTTTTACCACCTTTTAAGTAAGGCTCTAAAAGGTCAATAACCTTAATCCCGGTTTCAAACATTTCCATACCGGTATCTTGCTCTTCAAGAGGCGGTGCGTCACGATGAATACTCCAAGTTGTTTTGGATTCAACAGGAGGTTTTTTATCGACTGGTTCGCCAACAACATTTAAAATTCGGCCTAAAACTTCTTCTCCAACAGGAACCAAAATAGGGTTGCCAGTATCTTCCGCTTCCATTCCCCTAACTAAACCATCTGTAGGCTGCATGGAAATAGCTCGAACAGCATTATCGCCAAGATGTTGAGCGACTTCGGTGATAATATATTCACTATCGCCTTCTTTTGGGTTTGGATGCTTAATTCTAACTGCGTTATTCAAAGCGGGCAATCCGTCTTTTTCAAACCTAAAGTCGACTACGGGACCCATTACCTGAATGATACTGCCTTTATTCATTTCAATTCCTCGCCTTATAAACCGGATTTTTGATTAACCTTTGAGAGACTCAGCTCCGCTGACGATTTCAGTCAATTCTGTTGTAATATAAGCCTGACGCGCTTTGTTATAAAACAGAGTAAGCTGCCCTATCATTTCTTTCGCATTTCGGCTGGCATTATCCATAGCGGCCATTCTTGCGCCATGCTCACTCGCTATGGACTCCAAGAAAGACTGATGAATCAATGTTTCAACATACATTTTCAACAATTGTTCTAAAACACCTTCCTGACCTGGCTCATATATATAGTCTACTTCCTGACCATTTTCTTTAACCTCGCCTGGAACTACAGGTAATAATTGTTGAGCAATCACCGTTTGTTGAATAACGGATTTAAACTCGTTATATACAATATAAACTTTATCTGCTTTTTCATCGAGAAACACATCGGTTAGTTTCTTAGCTATTTCTGCCGACATGTCAAACGTGTAACTCTTGGTCCAACCTAAATAATCTCCGACAACAGGAAATCCCTTTTTTTGAAAAAAAGTATTTCCCTTTTTCCCAGCAAATAAAAATGAGATCTCATTGCCTTCATTTTCTTTGATCAATTGGTTGGTTTTACGAATTAAGTAACTATTAAAGCCGCCACATAACCCCTTATCTGAAGTGATGAGAAGAATCAAAACTTTTTTCACTTCACGGGTGTTTAATAACGGGTGTTGATCTTTATCGCAACGCGCCGCCAAAGAATTCATAACATCTTTGGTTTTTAATGCGTACGGTCTAGCTCGAAGCATAGCTTCTTGCGCTTTACGCAACTTTGAAGCCGAAACCAGCTTCATCGCTTTTGTAATTTGCTGAGTATTTTTTACGCTACGAATTCTTCTTTTAATATCTCGTAAATTCGGCATATTCTATTAGCAAGACCTCTTATATAACAAATTCAAACATAGTGCGGTCCATTAAGAACCGCCAAAATTATTTTCTTAAGAAAACAAACCTTTAAACTCTTCAATAGCCGCCCTTAAAGCACTGTCAGTTTCATCGGTAATCTTCTTATCTTTATTAATGGCATCAATCAAATTAGAATTCTTCTCTTCAATGAAA
>JABJCF010000069.1 GCA_018665625.1 Nitrospina sp.
CTTCCCACAATTGATTTCGGGGCCTATTGTGCATCACAAGGAAATGATGCCTCAATTTACCCTTCATCGAAATATGGCGATCAACTACAAAAATATGGCAAAGGGGTTTATTTATTTTTTTCTTGGCTTATTCAAAAAGGTCGTTATTGCAGACACCTTTTCTATTTGGGCCACAACAGGGTTTGATGGGGCAACAACTCTCACATTTGCGGAAGCCTGGGCCTGCAGTTTAAGCTTTACATTTCAGCTTTATTTCGATTTTAGTGGTTACACGGATATGGCTATTGGCCTTGCACTTCTTTTTAATATTAAACTTCCCGTCAATTTCAATTCACCTTATAAAGCAACCAACATTCAGGATTTCTGGAGAAGATGGCATATTACATTGACTCGCTTCCTAAAAGACCATGTGTATATTCCGTTAGGTGGAAATAAAACTCAACCATTTCGTATATATGCAAACTTGATGGTAACTTTTCTCATAGGAGGGCTTTGGCATGGCGCGGGATGGACATTCGTTTTTTGGGGATTCATTCATGGTTGGGCCATAATTATCCATCGCTTGTGGAAGGGTTTTGGTTTCAGGATGAATCGGTTTCTCGGATGGGTCATCACATTTAATTTCGTCAATCTTTCCTGGGTCTTTTTCCGAGCTAAGGAATGGGATGATGCGATAAAAGTCCTAAATGGAATGATTGGGCTCAACGGAGTAATAATTTCCAACTCCCTTTTCAAAGCACTTCCCAATCTTTCAGATTATGGCTTCTTAGTGGGGAATCACTTGAAAAATCTTCAAGCAGAAGATGATATATTCCGTCTGATTTTCGTTTCTATGGTTATTATTATTTTTTTTAAAAACTCAAAAGATTTTGTGAGTACGCTTAAATTGAACTGGCCTACGTTGATTTTTGTAAGCCTTATTTCGATAATCTCTATACTCAGCCTGACTAAGAAAAGCCCTTTTTTATATTTTAATTTTTAATACTCATGAAGTCCAAAACGTTTCTTATTCGATTGTTCATACTGATTTTTTTAGGCTATGTGACTGTCCATGTTTTAACAGTATCAATTGATCCATACCAAATACGAGGTTTCAACCCTGTCAATAAATATGCCGGTGGTCTCATCGACAGGTTCAGCAAACCTTTGAGCCTTGAAAAAAATGGTGGTGATTTTAAAATTTTTATCATCGGTAGCAGTCGCGTACGAAATTTCAACCCTTTAATGGTTGAAAAAATTTCCAAGAAAAAAACTTTTAATTACTCTCTGGTCAACGGTTCCCTCGAAGATTATATTGCGGTCGTCAATCATATTGTGCATGTCGAAAGTCCTGAAATCATTTATCTGCAGCTGGATTTTTACACATTCAATGAGAATCATAGCACTAGAAATAATATATTAAACACACCTTTAGAAAAGTACTTAAACACCTATGTCGACTTAAAAAAGGGCACTAACGGCAATGATGTGTCACTGTTTTTTGACACGACTTACTTTTCGCTAGTGGCTTTTCTTGATGCTTATAAATGTGTGAAATTATATTTAGCAAACCACAAAAAAGAAGAGACTCATCCAAATGTTCCAGACCTTCCTCCCGCAGCTACGCTGGATAAGGATGAACCTTCAACCTCCCAAGATCAGGAAAATAAAAAAGTTGGTGTTCTTAAGCACTATTTTTATACGCCCAATGATAAGAGCTATCCCTATTACAATTACCGAATAAATGAACTAATGGTGACCCGATCCTTGGGTTTCATCAAACAAATGGTGGAAGAAAATCAGGTAAAACTTATTATCTCCTTGTCGCCTATGAATAAAGAACATTTGGGAATACTTCTTTCAGACGAAAATTTGACCAAAAATTGGTTTCGGGTGAAAGAAATTTTAGCCAATATTTTTCCTTCGTACCACGATTTCAATAATTGTAGTGTCAATGCTTTTAGGGGCCCGCTTCATTGGGTTGATTCTGTCCACATGACCGTCAAATTGGCAAAAATTATGATGTCTGTAGTCCTGAGCCAACCCATCTCTGATGAGCCCCCTGAAAAATTTGGTTTTCAGGTCACTCCAGAGCGGCTCAGCGATTATTTATTACATTTAAATGAGTCCTGTGAATAACGAGAAAGTCCATCTCTTTCCAAGGATCGACTCAGAAAGCAAG
>JABJCF010000070.1 GCA_018665625.1 Nitrospina sp.
ATTTTTTTGCGCGATATCTCCTGAGCAAAGGCCCATGTATGTTGCAACAGTTGCAAGGGCTTTGAAAAAAGGCGGAATGCTTGCGGGCCTTTTCTATCATACAGGGCAGGAAGGTGGGCCGCCTTTCAATACGACTCAGGATGATATTGTTAAAAGTTTTTCAGATTCGTTTGAAATTCGGGAATTGGCTCAAGCTAAAAATTCTGCTGAGCAAAGAAAAGATAAAGAGTGGTTGGCTATACTTGTTAAAAAGTAAATGAGCTTTGTCCTGCAGGTTGCAATAGTTTTGCTTCGTTGTTCTTCGGGGCATTGATTGCAGTCGATATCTCAAAATATTCCAGTTCGTCATCAAGGCCGGGTGTAAATAATGAGGTTAGAGAATTGCTGTCGGCAGATAGCCAGGCTGCATAATCACCTGGACGTAATATAACCGGCATCCTCGAATGTAATGGGGACAATTTTGTATTTGCCTCCGTGGTGACAATGGCAAAGGTGTTGAGTGGGTCTTCCCCGGAATCCCATGTTGACCAAAGTCCCGCAAAAGCAAACAGACGCTGGTCTTTCATTCTAATATAATGTGGCTTTTTTCCTTTCCATTCGATGAACCCATCTGCTGGAATCAGGCAACGCTGGTTTTTAAACGATTCCCGAAAACTGGGTTTTTCGTGAAGGGTTTCTGAACGGGCGTTGATGAGTTTATTACCCGTTTGCACATCTTTGGCCCAGGACGGGATCAATCCCCATTTCATTTCTGTCAATTGCGATTGATTTTGGGAGTTTACTACGACTGCCGAAATCTGACTGGGGGCGATATTAAAACTGGGGAAATATTTTAGGCTGATGCGTACGGGTTTAAAATGCGACTCGATGGTTTTGATAGATTTTGAAAGTGTATATCTTCCGCACATTTTGGGCGTCGCCTAAGTTTAAAGTTAAAGCATTAAAAGACCGAATGTTTAGTGTAGTATATTTAAAGCTAAAAAATAATTCCAATTCAAATAACATTAATATTTTAAATATATGAAATCGAAAAAGAAAATTCACTCAGGGATATTTCGTGATGGTGGGGCGGGTGCCTATGCGAAACGCAGATATCGCGATAGAAGAAACAAATTGATGGAAAAGGAAAACTCGTTAATGGTTATAACGGGTGTTCCCTATGGACCAGGTGGAAAAACCGTGTGGGCCTATGCCCATAGCCCAACTTATCAGGAACCGGCGATGATGTATTTAACCGGCATCAACCAGAACAATGTCATTTTGTTGCTTGATCCCAAGTCCAAAGTGTCCAAGGAGATTCTTTTTGTTGGCCGGAAGGATCGAATAATGGAATTTTGGGAGGGTGTTCGATTTGGTGTGGGGGATAAGAAGAGCATTAAAGAAGTCCAGTCTGTTACCGGAATTAAAGATGTTCGTGATATTGGTGAGTTAAAAGAGGTGCTTAAAGAAAGGTTTCTAAAGAATAAAAAGAAATCTCTGGGGACGTTTTGGTATGAAGGCACACGAAGAGGAAAAGTAACCAGTATTACAACCGACCATAATTACGACTTTAAACAGAAGCTCGGAGGCTGGGTGCGTGAGTGGAAGGCTCCGAAAACTACTCTAAAAAACATAATGTCGAGTCATTTCGAATTGCGCCTGCCTTTAGATAAGTACGATATTGTAAATGCCAGAAAGGCTCAGGAAATTACCGGAGAAGCATTCAAGGTGATGTTAAAAAACTTTGATGATTTTAAAAATGAATGTCAGGTGCAGGGGTTTGTAGAAGGGAAAATGCTAATGAACTCTCCCTATGGCCTCAGCTATCCTTCCATTGTTGCCTCGGGTACTAATGCGACAATTCTTCACTACATGAAAAATGATGATCCAATTTCTAAAAATGAAATGATGTTGATGGATTTCGGTGTTCGCTGGATGACCATGCATGCTGACATTACTAGAACATTTCCTGTTTCAGGGAAGTTTAATCCTATGCAGAAGATGCTTTATGAAATTGTGCTGAAGGGGCAAAAGGAAGTAGAAAAGGCTGCTCGAGCTGGAGTCACGGTTGAAGAATTGAATGAGGTGTGTTGGAGGGTGGTCAATGATGGAATGAAGAATAAGTTTTCTGCCGCAGGAGGTAAATTTAAACTTCGATACAATGAAAGACCACATGGCGTGAGCCACTTGATGGGCGAACAGGAACATGACGGCGATCCATTTCGCAACTATGCTTCTCAGCCAATGAAAGCAGGGTGGATGATAAGTAATGAGCCGGGCCTGTATGGAGAATTTAAAATTCGATTGAATGGTAAAACTTATGATGAAACCATTGGGATTCGAATTGAGGATAATCTGGTCATGACCCAGAAAGGTTGTCTGAACCTTTCGAGTATCATTCCAAAGAGTGTGAGGGAGATTGAGAGATTGATGGCTGGAGGCTAGAATTCTTTCAATGCATTGAGAACATCTTCAATGTGATTCTTAACTTTTACCTTTGGAAATATTTTTCTTACAGTGCCATTTTTGTCAATTAAGAATGTGGTTCGAACAATACCCATAAAAGTTTTTCCGTAGAGCTTTTTCTCCTGCCAGACTCCGTATTTCTGCACCACTTTTTTATCAATATCCGCAAGCAAGGAAAAGGGAAGGTCGTATTTCTCAATAAACTTCTGGTGTCTTTCCTGGGAGTCGATGCTGACGCCGAGGATTACGGTAGATTTAAAACTTTTTTGCTGATCCCTTAAATCGCAAGCTTGTGTTGTGCAACCGGGTGTCATATCTTTAGGGTAAAAATATAGAACAACATTCTTTTTTCCCTTAAAAGAACTTAGTTTGACCTTTTTCCCGTTCTGATCAAGGGCCGTAAAATCTGGAGCCTTGTTCCCTTCTTTAATTTCTTTTGTTGCCATAATATTTTTAACTTGGAAGTTTTTCCAGGAGTTCGTTAATGTTTTTGTGAAGGGTTTTAAGAGATTCTAAAAATACTTCTTTTTTCCTACGGTCTCCACTTCTATTAAAAACCATCCTGGCATCTCCAATTAAGCCTAATATTTGACTATGAAGACTAGCGGTAGGAATTTTCCCTTCACTGCATAAGTTTTCAAAAGTGGAGATCAAACGTTGGAGTTTTCCGTCAATTTGGAGACCTAGGAGAGATTCCGACCTGAGGGATTTGGACTGTTCCAGGTAGCCCCAGATACCGCCTTTATCCTGAATCACGCCTTGGCTTCCTTGTAGTTCTTTTAGGCCATCTATACAAATGTCAGCGGCTAATGCAGGTTTCCCTGGAATCAGAATCAAAACATAAAGGGCCAGGAAAAGTAATTTCGTGCCCAACTTTGAATTGGAACTGCTCATAATTTCACCGTCTATTAAAAGATCTCAAGTAGTGGGATTGTATTAATTAAACAAGACACAAAGACTAAAGTCAAACTAAGTTTGTTCAGGTAGATTTGGGCCTCAACCCTTCGTTGTTGAGCAGGGCGGAAGAATCAATTCATTAATTTTTGGAAGCCTTCGAGACCTCGTAATTTTTCAAATACTGGATCTGCTGCAATCATTTGTCTTGAGTTCGGGTTCAGCCTTATTGCCATGTCCACATTTTTTAACCCGTCTCCAAGATCGCCTTTCATAACGTAGGCCCGTGCAAGAAGTAGACGGTGGGAAAGAAGGTTTTCGTGTCTGGGGTGGATTATGAGTAGTCTTTCTAAAATAGAGATGGTCCGATTATATTTTTCGCTTTTATAGTTTACGGTAGCCATGTTTAAAAGAGCTGGAAGATTAGACGGTTCCATTCGCAGTATCATGGAGTATATTCCCAGAGCACGTTGGTACATTCCAAAGTGGGCAAAAATTTCACCTTTTCGGTTCAAAGAGTTTGCAGGGTCAATAAACAATTCGTTGGGATTTAAAGGTAGCCGATTTATAGGAGTTCCTGATTCAGGGAATTCTGCTAAAGTTGTTTTGGCTACACCTTGTGGGTCACCTAATTCCTTGGCTTTTTCATAGAGTTCTTTAGCTTTATCAATTTTTCCACGAAGAATGGCTATGTCACCCCATTCTTGGTAACCCCTACTTTTTAAACGATTATTATCTTTTGCTGATTCGATAAGACGGGACACAGCTTCTTCGGTCTTATCCAGTCTTAAAAACAGGCTGTACATGCCCACAAGTATCTCTTGTACCTTTTGGTCATCGGGGCTTAGTTTGGCCGCAGTTTCTATTTCAATGAGAGCCAGACCATAATCCTTATTTTTGTAAAGAGATTTTGACAAGCTTAGATGGTATTGCTTTGGGTCGATTTTCTGCGGTAGCTTTTGCGTCGCGTTTTTATTTACGTAGTCCCTCAACAATTTTGCAGACTCTGCTTTGGGGTGTTGCAGTCTCATTTCCAGGATTTTGTTGATATAAGAATTGGCAAGCTCTTTCTTCTCTTGAGTGGCATACAAATACGCAAGTTGGTAGGCAGCTTCAATATTTTTCTCGTCCACAGAAAGTGCTTTTTTGAAAGCTTCCTCTGCTTCTGTGTTGTTATTCAGGTATACAAGAATCATCCCTTTTTCATAGGGGTAGGTAGCGTTTTTCGGGGCCAGGTTTTCAGCCTGGGTCAGTTCTTTCAAAGCCCCCTGAGCATCGCCTGTCGCAGTTAAAGTTTTGGCATATTCGTAATGCGCCAAGGGGTTTTTGTAATGTTGTTGCGCTGCTATGACACAAGCCCTATCAGAAATTTTTGCGTTTCCGAGTTTTCTATGAATTTGACAGAAGGCGAAATGCAAGGCTGGATGCTGCCGCTCCATTTTAAAGCCGATCAATAAAGTATCCAGCGATTCTTTTGCCATTCCTTTTTCATACTGGACAAAAGATTTTAAAATAACCGGTGTGGCTTCTCTAGGAAGTGCTTTGTTTTTTTTATCCAATAAGGATAGGGCCGCATCGTATTTTTTTTGTTTTACGAGATTTTCTACTTCTTTGTAGTCAGGATCATTTCGTTCCCCTGATACCGAAAGTTCCCAATGAGCTATGTCTGGAGTGGGGTAAGTAGCCCAAGCCTGAGAAGTGAAAAAAATACTTGCTGAAATGAATGTGAAAAGAAGGGCGAAAGCTGGCATATTATTTATACTATCCTAAAAAATATTAATGTTTGTTTGAGTATACCCTAACTGCTCTCGTGGCCTTACGAGAGCGGGATTTTTTATTTCCGCTGAAAACACCGCCGGTATTGAAAACAACACCAAAAGCGTTGTGTCTGCCATTTTCATCAGCAGACCACAAGGATCCGCTACCTTTTTTTCCGAATATAGGATCTGTGTGGATTTTCATTTCCCGTCCCACTTGGGAGCTATTTAATTTCTCCTCGTCGAATAGTGTCTTTAATTCCCGGGCTGTAGGTAATTGCCAATCCGAGTAATGAGCAAAGTTCGCGTTGTTCAATTGGCTTATATATTCTTTAGCTTCATGCCAGCTTAGCCAATGCCCAGAATGCAAATAGGAATCATTTTGCATCCACATCAATCCCGTTTCAGAGTCAGAAATTGTTCCATCCTTGTTGTCTATGAAACGGCTGCTTTCTGATGATTTTGTTTCTGCATTGGCAATGTTGTCAATGGATGACCCAAATAGAAAAACAAATGCAAAA
>JABJCF010000071.1 GCA_018665625.1 Nitrospina sp.
ACAAGCTGCTTTGGAGAAAAGGATTCTGAATGAACCTCCATTTTTCCGGCCTGTATCTTGGAAATCTCCAGAATTTCGTTAATCAATCCTAGTAAATGCCGACCTGCCATTTCGATTGCTTTCAAGTCTTCTAAAAAATCGGGGCGCTGTATTTTTCTTGCCTCGAACTGAAGAATTTCCCCGTATCCAAGAATTGCGTTTAGTGGCGTCCTGATCTCATGACTCATATTAGCCAAAAATTCACTTTTGGCTTTGGCCGCAGCCTCGGCCTCTTCTTTTGCTATTACCAAGGATTCCTCTGCCAGCTTACGAAACGCTATTTCTTCTTCTAGTTCGACTTTTCTTTTCTCCAGATCACGCGTTCTAATGCTAACGGTTTCTTCAAGGTTTTTATTTTGCTTAAGGATCAATCCATATAAAGCCGTGCTTTCCAGCGTATTCGAAGTACTCTGTAAAATGACCGTTAGAGGAAAAAGAATGGTTTCATTTATTGCTTTTGCCTGAGACAACACCCGCCCCACAAACATACCGCGAACTCTAGTTTTTGTGGTCAACACATGAAAAACCAGGGAATGATTTCCTGACGAGGCTTTTACAACCACTGCACGGTTTTGGTTTAAAGCCCAAGCAAAAGTTCCGTTTTCAATTTCGGCATCGACTTCTTCTTGAATGGATTGTTTTTGAGAGGTAGGATTGATTTCATTCAAAATAAAATCATTGCTTTCTTCATCAACCAGATAAAATGCCACCACTTCAAAATCTATCAACCGCTGCACATGATTTAAAGCGACTTTTAGAATCCGCTGTGGTTCCCTTCCCAAATGCGAACTGTTTTGCAACTCGCCCAAGGAAGCAAGAATATCTAATCCAAACAAGCTAAGCCGCGCTTGTTTTTCTAGAAATTCAATACGAATTTGTTCTTTAGTTTTTGGTTTCTTATCTGTCATAAAAACATTTCAACCGCCTCATTTACCTGACGGTCTACTTGTTCGATAATTGAAGACAACAGACCCGGCGGAAGTTCCAACATTTCCCACGCCTTTGAATGGAGGGGAGGAACAAATCTTTCTCCACACGTACCCAATTCCATTCCATGGGCAATGAAGTCGGAAATATGGACAATAGATGCCGCTATTGGGTAACGAGGGGCCTCGTGTGGCTTATGATGGTACGCAACAGCCTCCTGAAGCATTTCTGGTAATTGCCATGATTCCATTAACTGACCTGCAGCCGCAGCATGATCAAAACCCAAAACTTCATTCTCTGCAGCATACATTGTGCCGCCCAACTTATATTTTCCCATGACTGTTTTAATAGAGTCAGGAATATTGAGCAGCAGTAACAGCCTTCCCAAATCGTGAAGCATACCCATTAGATAAAACCTATCCGCATTTGCCTCCCTGCGATAAATAGCTATTATTTTTGCTGTCAATCCAGTGGCAACACTATGCAGCCAGAAGTTTTCCATATTAATTAAATTTTTTGGGATCCCCTTAAATTGATTGACTACGGTTGTTGCCAAAGCAAGATCACGAAGCTGTGCCATACCCACAATGGTTACTGCATGCGTGATGGTTTCAATTTTATTTGGAAACCCAAAATACGAACTATTAACTATCCTCAGCAATCGAGCTGAAAGTGAAGGATCACTACTGATAATTTCGCCAATCTCTACAAAAGAACACTCAGGGTCTTCTACCGCCTCGTTAATTTGATAAAAAATTGTCGGGAGAGATGATATCTGCGGAGACTGGGAAACCAGGTTTTGTAAATCTATTGTCATTTTTTCTTTCTATCAACCAATGCCATCGTTCTTCAAATTGACCTTTCGAGACAAACAAAGATCATAAAATTCATTTACTATGGGATGTCGGCGGTCTGTAAACTGGAATAATTTGTCCATTTCTTCAACAATTAAAGGGTCGACAGGAACTTTCTCCTCAGCCCTTTCTTTAACTGCCTGGGAGCCTTTGGGAGACATAATACTTATTTCTGTAATTCCCCAGGTTTTAAAAACTTTTAAATGTTTGTCCGTTATGGTTTTTCCTTTAGCGAGCAGGGTTCGGCCCATTCTATCTTTTACTGCCGCTGCGGTTACCATACCTTCACGAATTAATTTGATTTTAATAGAGTTCATATTAAACTTTGTTATAAGGGAAGTTTATTCTTAACAAAAAATATTCATTCGCCAAAAAATCCATTATGCATCAAAATTTGCTTCGAAACATGCGATTCATATTTATCCTTATATTATTGCTATCAGCAGGGTGTTCAAAGCACCATCAGGTTTTTCTTGAGCCCTCTCTACCTATTCACGATTCAAATATTGGCAGTAATATTCCCATTGCATTATATGTAGAAGATGCCAGAAGCAGCAATACCATAGCCAAATGGAAAAAAGGCTTCAGAAAATTCAGCATATCCTCCCAAAACGATTTAAGGGAAATTTTCTCCATTAAACTACAGCAAGGTCTAAAAAAGTTGGGCTTTTTACCTAAAGTCCACCGAAGAAATCCCGACCACTCTCTAAAAGTCGATATCCTATACATAAAAAGCAAATATAGTGAAAGAGTTCCCAGAATGGACATCAAAGTCCAGGCTAAATTACGAGCAACCTGCAATAATAACGGCAAGAAATATTCTAAAACCTATTCTGCCCATAAAAAGCGTACTGGGATCACCCCCGC
>JABJCF010000008.1 GCA_018665625.1 Nitrospina sp.
ATAACCCACCAGCCCAAACAAAATTGTTGGTGTGGCATTCAACATCTGTGCAGACTGACGGCAAAACTCCTTGGCTTTTTTTGATTTTAAATATTGTGTCTGATAAATAACAGAACCCAAAGCCACCGGCAAACTGACAAGAACAGCACCTGACATTAAAATTAGGGTTCCTACCATTTGATAAAAAATTCCCCCAGCCCGGCCAAAATCTTTGGAGGCTTCCGTTAAAAATCCGGAATGGAGCGCAGGCAAACCCTTAATAAAAACAGTCGCAAGAATGACCAGAAGCAAACTGGAAATCAATAAAGTCAAAATAGAAAGGACAATAAGCATGACTTTTTCAAAAGTGGACGCGCTCATGAGGTGTGCACCCGCTTGAGGAAATGGTTTCCCAACAAAGTAATTAAGAATACCATCAGGAACAACGTCAGCCCTAAAGCCATCAATGCGCTCCAATGCGTCCCTTCGCCAATGGCCTCTGCAGCTTCGCGTCCTAATTTGGATGGAATCGTTTGTGCGGATGTAAAAATATTAAACCAGGGGTCAGGTATACGATCGAGACTGCCAACAACAAGCATTACCGCAATAGTTTCTCCCATGGCTCGTCCGATTCCAAGCAAAACGGCTCCTACAATCCCCGGAAGCGCCTGAGGCAGGACCACCGAGATGGCCGCTTGCCATTTACTCAAACCCAAACCCAATGCATTTTCCCGGTACTCAGCAGGAACTGCGTGCATGGCATCTTCAGACAAGGTCAATACGGTAGGCAGGATCATGATGGAAAGCAGACAACCTGCTGTCATCAGAGTATTGCCATCCAGCAACCCAAATATATTTTTTATCCAGAGAGAAAGAAAGGAAACACCCAAGAGGCCATAAATAATACCAGGAACTCCGGCCAGAAGTTCTAATATGGCCTTCACAAATCGTCTATAGGAAGAACTTAAAAACTCTGAAGTGAAAAGCGCTACAGCCAGCGCAAGCGGCAAAACCAAAATGCAGGCCAAAGCGGTAACAAAAAAGGAACCGTAAAGCATGGGCAAAGCCCCATAGGATTCACCCACCCACCAATCCTGCCCCAACCAAAAATCAAAACCCTGCAGCTTTAATATTGGATAAGATTCCAGAACAAGAAAAAAAAACAATCCTACGGCACTAGCTAAAAAAATGAAATTCAGACCCGCAAAAATCCACATCATTTATAAGGGAGATAACCACTTTCTTTGACTACCATTTGACCCTTCGGACTCTTTACAAACTCCAAAAACTCTTTAACTTCACCTTCAGGTTCCCCTGCGGTTATAAAACTCAGCTTTCTAACAATGGGGTAATCCCCTTTCGTTATAGTTTCAAGTGTGGGAGAAATAAGATATTTCTTATCTCTTATAGCTACGGCCTTTACTTCATCGTTGGCCCAGGCGTAGGAAAGCATGCCAATCGCCGAATCACTTTGAGCGATTTTTGCTTGTTCCTCGTTGTTTGATCCCGTTACAAGAAGCGTTCCTGGGGTTTTTTGGGTAGGCTTTCCAAATATAAAATCCATAAAAACATGACGGGTTCCCCTATGCCTTTCTTTATCCACAACTACGATTTTTCGGTCCGGTCCCCCCACCTCTTTCCAATTCTTTACCTTGCCCAAATAAATATCACCTATTTGCTTGCGTGTTAGTGATTTGACTCCAGAGTCGTAAATTTCTGACGAGACCACACAGGCTACTGCATCCATTCCCACGGTATGAACCTTGAGGTGAGAACCCTCAAACCGTTTGCGCTCTGACCCCGATAATTCGCGGGACGCCATACCAATATCCGACCTTCCCCGGGCTACCGAGTGAATGCCAACTCCTGAACCACCCGCATTAACAAGAATTCGTAAATGGTGGGCGGACTTAAACCTTTCAGCGGCCAGTGAGGCAATAGGCAAAACTGTGGTGGAACCAACAATCTCAATTTTTGATGGATGGTCTGCGTTTACAGGAAGTGGGGCGACACCGATAACAACTAAAACAAATAATAGGAGTCGAATCATTAAAACAATCTTTGGTGAAAATGTTAAAAATCGCAACATAAAATATATACATCTTAATATATAGATATCTATATATAAAAATCAATAAGAATTCTCTTAATCAAGTCGCGCGATAAAGCACAACCTTACAAAATTTATTGAATGTATTTTAAGGAATTCTAAACCTGCAAAGCATGCTCTAATTTTTGCAGAGCGCCGATGGCAGAAAGATGATCCTGTTCTGCAGCGCGTCTCAGCCAGTGGATGGCTTCGATGAAGTGGATGGGGGTCCCCCGTCCATTTCGATACATCAAACCGAGTTGATATTGTGCATCGCTGTGGCCATGCTCTGCAGCCAGACGAAACCATTTGAAGGCGGCAGCTGCATTATCATTTTGGTAACGGTATCCCAGTTCCACTTGCGCCAGAACGTTTCCCTGGTCTGCTGATTTGTGATACCAATTCAAAGCTTCGTCGGCTTCATTCAGCAATCGTGCGAGGTTATATTGTGCCAGGTCATTGCCTTTCTCTGCTGCACGCCGATACCATTTCAAGCACTCGTGCAAACTTGGCGGGACTCCCTGACCACGCTCATAAAGTTCTCCGAGATGATTTTGTGCCCGCGAATGTCCTTTTCCAGCAGCCTTTCTCAACCACAAAATATCGGATGATTCCGTCCCATCGTCCTGCGATTTCATTTGTGATGTTTTGCGGTACCATTTGGCGGCTTCTTCAAAATCTTTCTCTACGCCCTTGCCCACAAAGTACATTCGTCCAAGGGCCTGAGCTGCTTGCAAGTTGCCTTGCTCTGCCGCCTGTCGATACCAATGCGCACTGTCTTTTTCGCATCCCAGATTTTCCAATAAAATTCCGAGGTGGTATTGAGCCAAATGATTACCCTGTTCTGCTGCCAACAAAAAACATTTCTTAGCTTCGTCCAAATTTTTGTCGGTGTTATAAATTTTCCCCAGACTGAATTGAGCGTAATCATGACCCTGCTCGGCAGCCTTTTCAAACCAGTGAATGGCTTTTTTAAGATTTTGTTTTATCCCATCCCCATTGAGATACATTCTGCCTAAATTGTATTGCGCAAGAACATAACCCTGCGCTTTGTGATACCAGTTTAAAGATTGGGAATGATCTGCGGGAACGCCCTTGCCGTGGTAATACATTCTTGCAAGATGAAAACGACCAAAGACATCTCCTTGCCAGGCGGCCTTGCGATAGCAATTTACAGCTTTCGTCAGATCCTGAGTGACGCCTTTTCCATTTTCATAGAGAATTCCTAAAAATACCTGCGATCGAGTTTCATTTTCTTTTGCAGAACGCTCAAAATAATTAAAAGATTGCTGATCATCTTGCGCCACACCTTCTCCAAGAAAATAAAGCATGCCAATATTGAAAAGGGCTTGTGGATGATCTTTTGCTTTCTGATACCAATGAAATGCTTGCAGAGGATCTCGTTTACAACCTTTACCATAGTCACAGAGCAGGCCTAAAGAGTTCTGTGCTTCCGCATGGCCTTCGTTGCCAGCTCGCTGCAACCACAAAAAAGCTTCTTCATATTCTTTCTGCTCAAAAAAGTATTTTCCCTTTTGGTAAAGATCTTCACCTGTAGGAATAAAGTCGGGAGAAGTTGTTCTTAAAAAATGCCGCGCATGCGCATGGCCTTGTTCGGCGGCGCGACAAATCCGTTGCAAAGCCTTTTGTGGAGCCCGAGCCACCCCTTCGCCACAATAGTAAAGCGTGCCCAGTTTAAATTGCGCAAGATCCAAACCATTCAATGCAGCTTTTTTAAACCACCGTGCTGCCTTGACCGAATCTTTTCTCACCCCTTCACCACGATCGTACAAGTCACCCAGATTAAAAAGCCCCGCTTCATTACCATTGAGGGCCGCCTTTCGATACCATGAAATGGCTTTATCATAATCTTGTGGGACACCTTCTCCTTTTTCGAAAAGGACCCCTAACATATTTTGCGCCGTGTCGTTATTTTTCTCAGCAGCCTTTTCAAACCATTTTGCGGCCTGGTCCGAGGCTTTTTCTGTGCCTTTGCCCTGATAATACATCCGAGCCAAATTAAATTGCGCCGCACTGTCATCCTGCTCCGCAGCTTTTTGGTACCAAGTGAGACTTAGCTCAAGATCTTGTTTCACACCCAACCCATTTTCGTACATCAGAGCTAGAAAACCTTGTCCCTTTGCCGAACCCTTTTCTGCGGCCTTTTCGAACCACTTAAATGCTTCCTTGTGATTACAGGAAACACCCGCCCCCTTATAATAAGCTACCCCTAAATTGTATTGAGCCTGGGTTTCTCCAGATTGCGCCTCTTTAAACCAGCTTTCAATTTTCCGCCGTTTCAATTTGCCCATCGTACCCGATCCTGTTTTATAAAGAACGTCGGGAAGATGATCTGTAGCAACAGAAGAATTCCAGGGAATAACAGCCGCTGGGCTTCCAGAGGTGGATTGCTTAATGGGGAGATTAACTTTTAACTCTTGCATATCAGGTCAATTCAAATAAATTCATGGGCTAAATCGCGTATACGCGCTTTGGCCTTGAGGATCTTCTCTTCAATGTCATCGGCTATTTCCTGCAACAGATCTCGCCCTTCTTTTTCTGCCATCTCAATATTATTTTTCAATTGGAACATCTCAGAAAGATTCATGTCTTCCAATTCTTCAGAAATATTATAGAGACGTCCGCGAACCTGGGCCAATTGAAGCACAGCACGTTCCAGTTGTTCCCCTAACTCCAAAGTATCTTCGAGATAACCTTCTGCTTCCCACTCAACCAGAATGGAACGGATGCCCTCTTCATCAAGCTTGTCGTAAGCCTGATTGAGTTTGGCCATCAATTCGTTTCGCTTTTCCCTTTCTTCCATTGAAGAACTCAAGTCAGGGTGAATTTTTTTTGCGACACGACGAAATAATTTTTTAAGATTTTCCGGGGGACTGAATTCTTTTTGAGAGTTTGTTACCTTCTCATTTTTCTCGGAATACTCTTTTGCGTGCTCGCGAGCAGATTCTGCTTCTTCGCGAAACGTGTCCGCCTTAGGGTAAAGTTTTGACGCAAGACTCAACACCTGAGCCTTGACAATATCCATTTCCGCATACTTTGCGCCGACCACCTTCTGGTAGCGAATTTCGAATAAATTCAATTCAGCTTTTTCAGTGGAAAGTTGCAATTCCATATCGGCCAAATTTTTACGCAGCTGGACCAATTCGCGGCGCTTGGCCTGCAACTCTTCAGCTTGAGGACTTAATATCTGAACAACAGATGACATTTCGCTCACACATTTTCATTAACTGGGAATATTTTATTATCGGGCGTTCCCCTCATTAAAACAAGAGGGTTTTAAATTAAATCAGCCCGGAAGAAGCGGCCGTTTTAAACGGTATTGAGGAATTCTTTTACGAATTTCCACCCTAAACGCCCACGCCCATAACTCCTAATAAATCAAACAACTTCGACCATTAAAACAGATTAGACCAATAAAATCAATAGCTTACATTTTAGCGATTTTAGACCTCCGCATAAATTAATGAACCCCTTTAAAATTGGATAGTTCCGGTTAATCTGCTACATTAAATACCGGGTTCCCGGGAGCTTCCAATAAGCAAAAAATAATTAATTTTTCCACTGCAAAATGAAAAAAATACTTATTTCTGACGATTCACCTTTTTTGGTTCACGAAACCCGTAAAAGCAGATGGGCAATTCCTTATCATCCAGAATGCCTAAACGCCAGAATCGATCAACTGCTGACTGGTAATCTGCAATTCATTCAGGGAAAAAGAATTCTCGATGTCGGATCACATATGGGAACATTTGCCTATGCAGCCTTGGAATCTGGCTCAAGCTTCATTCATGGAATTGATACAGAAGAAAAAATGATCGAACGTGGAATGGAGTTGTTTCAGGAATTGAATGTTGCTAAAGAAAAATATTCGATGACGGTCTGCGATGCCATACAATTTCTGGAAACTGTGGAAGAAGGAAGTTTTGACACTGTGCTTTGCCTGGGCATGCTTTATTACACGACAGAACCTTACCGTTTACTGAAACTCATGCTAAGGGCAGCAAAAGAAACGGTAATAATTGATACTTTCACCGCTGCCTATGCAGCCATCCAGGGAAAAGATGCTCCGCAAGTTTATAAAAGTATAAACGAAGAAACTCTTGAGCTTCCAATACTTCTGACGGCATTGACACAACCTGAAAAAAAAGATTATACCCTGCCGCATTCCTTTGACTATCGAAGCAAAGACCTCAGCCTGATCACCCTGCCCAGTGCAACGCTACTCGAAATCTGGTTTCAATCTCTCGATGCTAAATTTACGAAACTCGACTGGTCGGCCCACAGCACACGCCCATGCACCTATCACGACCTGCTCACACCCGATCAGAAAAAAGCCTCCCACTGGGCCGATGTTTATACCAGCGATATAAGAGTTTCCTATTTGTTACATAAATAATTTTAAGAAACGATTTTTTAAATATTGTCATCGCGAGTGACTAAAAGGAACGCGGCGATCCAGTTTTTCTGGATTGCTTCGTCACAATGCTCCTCGCAATGACGGAAAGAGCTAAAACCATATAACTTGCAAAAATTGCATAGGGTTAACGGCCATAAAGCTTATTCGCCTCTATGGCAATTTTCCGGTGGAGGTGTAATACCAGCCAGCGTTTCCCTCCTTCTTTGACGACACCAAAAACCACATCGCGCAACAGAATTCCCGGCTGTTTTTTTTGCAGGGTCTTATATAAGGTATGCGACCATTTGGCGACCAGACCCACCTGATACTTGTTCACCCATTCCAAAATTTTATTTTGTCCGAGAGGCAGCGCAAGGTCCCTTGCCTGGGTCAATTGAGAAACTCGAACTCTTAGCAGCTTGTTCAATACAGGCTTTTGACCCAAACGCCCTATTCCCTCCAGAGAGTCAGCAACCGATTTAAGTAAGTCGCAAACACGTACTTCATAAATGGGACAGGGTGAATCAGAGTGGTAGTGTCGGGCAATTTGATCTGCCAGCGAAAAATAAATTTGTCGGGCTCGCTTCCAGGAAATCGAGGTCGCTGAAAAAAGAATTTCCTTTTTTGAAGAACTCACAATCTGTTCTACATTTTCAGGAAGAGGCAAACTCGGTTCATCCTGCAAGCTATCCCATTCAGCAAGAATGGCTTCCGCTTCCACATCACTCTCTTCAGGATTAGTTCCATATATTTTTATCGCTGCCTCTCCCACCAGCAACATCCACTGAATCAGAAGAGAGCGAACCACCCTTGTTTGCCCAATTAGTAAAACAGGCTTGAGCAAACGATTCCATATTCCCGGGTTCTTTTCTCTATCACTATTATTGTCGTCAGAAGACGAATTGAAACTTTCGAAAATCTGAATAACCCGAAACTGCGTTATGTAATTAATTCGAGGTAAATGGATCACATTCAGAACTTTTTGATTCGCTTCCTGAACGGCTTCGAGAACATCTCCCAATCGAGCTTGCTCCATGGGGGCCCTGGCATCGGGATGATAAATAAAAGCAATTTTTTCAACCAAAGAAAAAGTTTCAGATTTAAAATCCCACTCTTCCAGACTCACTTTCTTTAGTTTCTCGCAAACCCTCAATGTTTCCTGAATCACCTGTTTCTCTTTTTCAGAAGTCGTTGCGCTACCGCGTACGGTGAACGAATCCAATTGTCCACGCAACCACAATAAAAGACGATTGATTCCGGCAATTTCGTTGCGCAATATCGCAAAAAAACTTATCGCCAACGCTATTACTCCCAGCAAAAGAAATAGGAAAATATCAACGAGTGTCATCTTGCACCCGCGTTTTTAATGTAAAAGGGATTAAACATTGGTGTTATATTTACCATATGTGTTCCAGTGGTTAGGGCGCAGCCAAATAACTTATTAAAGGTAAATGCAGATGATTCGCCGCTTCCTCAATCTCCAACTACTGATTCTTCTGGTTTTGATTCTAACCCAATGTAGCGACAAAAATAGCAGCGAATATGTTGATGAAGGATTGCAGTATTTAAGTCAGGAGCAATATAGCTCCGCCAGCAAATCCTTTTTGAAAGCCATTGATAAAGATCCAAAAAATGCTGAAGGGCACTATGGTCTAGGAGGCATTTATAATTATCAAAAAAAATACCAAGATGCTGAGCGCGCATTCAAATCTGTCCTGGAAATCGATCCCACCCATCATAACGCCTGGTATAGCCTCGGGTACACCTACGAATTGATGGGAAGAAAAGACGAGGCGGAAGAGAGCTTTAAAAATTACCGCCGCCTGAAGGGAAAAATGGATTCGCTCATGAGCCAGGAAAAACATTGAGACTCATTATTCTTTTCATCCTTATATTTGTCTGGGTCAATGCCTGCGCGCCCGCCAAGAAACATCGAAAACGATACGCCAAACCAGAATATTCAGATCGCTACAATAAAAAATCCCGCAAAAAACCAACTCAGGCAAAAAAGAAAAAAACTTATAAACTAAAAAGTGTACCCCCCATTGCCGTTGACAGTTCCCTCCTTCCCACTATTTTAAACGAAAAAGATCAGACCTTGATGATCTTGGTCAACAAGGGGAAATATCTGGTCGGGATAAAAAAAATGGCTAGCAGCGGAACATTGCGGCCTGACAAAAATGGCTCCCAATCCTTATCGCTGCCTGCATTCTATATTGATAGAACAGAAACCACCGTAGAGAATTTTAAAAAGTTCCAACCCCGGTACAATGAAAAACTTTACACAAATGGCAAGCCCTGCCCTCAATGTCCGGTCATGGGAATCAACTGGATTCAAGCCAGCAAATATTGCAAATGGGCAGGAAAGCGTTTGCCAAGCGAAGCCGAATGGGAAGCCGCAGCTCGAGGCAATTCCACATTCACCTGGCCGTGGGGAAATGAATTTCTACCTCAACATGCCAACACATTTGGAGAAAAAGACGGACATTTATCAGTAGCACCCGTAGCTTCTTTACCGAATGGTGCAAGCCCTTATGGGGTGATGGATATGGCCGGCAATGTTTGGGAATGGGTGAAAACAGAAAAATCAGATTTGCGAGTTGTAAAAGGCGGTGGTTGGACCAGCTATAAAAACCAGTCAAAAATATCTTTCCGCAATGCAGTCGATCCAAAACTAAAAAATCCCACCTTCGGTTTCCGCTGTGCGGCGAACCGCCGCTCGTAATAGGTCGATACTCTTTTAACCGGTCAGAATAATTGCGCTTCTAGAAATAGTCTTAAATCTTTCGGGGTAATGTTGGAAGGGTATGTATTGACAGGAGTCGGCCAATAGCAGACATAAACCCTGCATAAAGTGCGCAAGGTAAGACTGCATGCTTTTGTTATGTGTGTTTGATAGGCTCACAATTTAAAGCATTTAGTCAATCTGAGCAAATTCCAAACTAAAAGTAGATTCAGCCAAGCTTGTGGTCCAGATACCGGGATTAAAGTCCCCATGTTTGACTAAATCAAATATTAGCTTTTTTTTGTTTTCATCTATATTTGAACCGAGATAGACATTCTTTATTTCATTACCCCTTAGAATTAGCGACTCGCCATCATTGGCCGGTTGGTTTTCGGCCCAAGGGACAAAAATGGTTCTGAACTCTTCTTCGTATTTCCAAACTTCTGATTTAACCAATGCAGGAGTTAAACCAGTGGCATCATTGGAACTTGGATAAACAACCTCTGGATATTTATTTTCATACTGAACTTTAAATGCACAAGATATCGGCATTTTTGTAGCGTCAAACTCCACGCAAAATCCCTTATGCGAGTCAGCGTAATGTGACCAAAATAAAAGGCTATCTTTCCGAGTGGTAAAACTACAGATTCTCGTTTTAGCAAATGCTTGTTGTATCGAATTATATATTGTTGTCTGAAGAAACTTCGGATCTTTCATGTTTATGGAAACTAATTCTTCCGCTTCTTTTTTAGTGTGTCCATTTTCCCTCAAAAGCTTGATAAAGTGTTGCTGAATTTTGCGAACCTTTTTAGCTTCTTCGGGAAAACTAAAATGCGGCTTACATTCAAATGGATCATTAAATTGAGAGGGGAGAGGGTGGTATAATTTCCGCTTGTTAAAGAGATGGTTTAGATGTTCAACCCGGTCCAAATTGATTTTATAAAATCTAAATAGCGAATTGATGCCGCATTTATCAGGAAAGGGATGGGACTCGGCAAAATTTTTCGGCATTAATAATTTAGTCATTTAATACAGTTATCTCCAAGAACAGCAACGGGTCGTTAAAATATATGTCCGCTTTGGGTGGTGGTCTCAATAGGTCAACGCAACACTATAATCTTTAAATAAAAAGATGGAGTGTTGCAAATGGCCTACAGAACCCGAATTAGATATACTTCTGCACAGAAACAAGAGATATGGAATCGCTGGGAAAAAGGCGAATCTCTAAGTGAGGAGAAAGAGGCTATCGTAAAAGGGGCAACTTTACTGAGAGCTTGATGGGAATCGACCTACTGGCCCCACGCCGAGTGGGGGAAGAGAGGCCGGCGAAAGAATCGCCGGCCGAGCTCCTACAAACATTTTATTCAAACTAGGCGGGTTTGAATCAGGAACAACCTGAAGTTGCTCCGCAGGTCATGCATTTTAAACACGTGCCGTTTCGCACCAGCGTTAAGCTGCCGCATTCTTGGCACGCATCTCCTTCATATCCTTTAAGCTTGGCAATCACCGCTGTCGTGGCGACCGCAGTGCCCTGCTGACTGCTCAGTTTCGCGGCACCGTTGCCATTGCCATTTCCGTTGCCATTTTCTGTTCCATGACCGTTTCCATTTTTGGGAACAGCCTTGACCACGGGAGCCGTCTGCACATTTGTTTCTGCTGTTGTTGGTGTCTCTTCATCCAAAACAAGGGGCAGAGTATTATCATCGTCTTCATCGCTCGACTGCTGGTCTTTTTTTCCAATAGAATCGGAGCGCAAATCATCTGGGGTTACCTGTGCCAAATCGTTACGGCCGAGATAGGAAATGGCCAGTTCGCGGAAAATATAATCAATCGTGGAAGTGGACATGCTGATGGACTTATTACCCGTAACCAATCCATTGGGTTCAAAGCGGGTAAAGACAAAAGCGTCTGCAAATTCTTCCAGAGGAACCCCATGTTGCAGTCCCAATGAAATGGCAATTGCAAAGCAGTTCATTAAACTTCGGTAGGCGGCGCCTTCTTTATGCATATCGATAAAAATTTCGCCGAGAGTGCCATCTTCATACTCACCGGTTCTTAGATAAACTTTGTGTCCGCCGATCGATGCTTTCTGAGTGTAACCTTTACGTCTATGCGGAAGAGCGCGACGTTTGTGCTGAATTATCTGGATCACTTTTTCAGCAGCTTTCAGTGCAGGTGCGATTGCAGGAGCCTGTTCGACCTCATCGTCTTCCATTTGCAATTGTTTGAAGCTTTCGGTTGCCACACTGTTTAGAGGTTGGCTGAGTTTGGAACCGTCTCGGTAAACTGCGGTTCCCTTTAGCATGAGCTTCCAACTGAGCATATGCGCTTTTTCTACATCTTCAATGCTTGCATCATTTGGCATATTGATGGTTTTAGAAATGGCACCGGAAAGAAAAGGCTGAGCAGCAGCCATCATTTGTATATGTGCTTCCGGGCGAATGAAACGCTCGCCATATTTTCCGCACTTGGTGGCGCAATCGAAAACCGAGTAATGTCTTTCTTTAAGATGCGGAGCATTTTCAACAGTCATGCGCCCACAGATAAAATCGTTGGCCGCTTGAATTTCTTCGTCGGTATAACCTAAATGCGCCAGCAAGTTGAAGGTAATAGAATCTAATTGTTCATCATCCAGTTTTAAAACGTCTTTGCAAAAATTTTCTCCCAACACAAATTTGTTGAAAGCAAAACTGACATCAAAAACTCGTGGAAGTTCGAGTTGGATGCTATCTACCACTGCATCGGTGAAACCTTTGTTCTTTAGAGATGCACGATTAATATATGGAGAAGAATCGAGGCTTCCTGATCCCACACAATAGTTAACAATATCTTTAACCTCTTCCGGCTTGTAACCCAACCGCCGTAGAGCACCGGGAACCGACTGGTTGATGATTTTGAAATAACCACCGCCTGCAAGTTTCTTATATTTGACCAATGCGTAGTCAGGCTCAATACCGGTTGTGTCGCAATCCATTAACAGGCCAATGGTGCCTGTTGGAGCAATGCAGGTCGTTTGTGCATTTCGAAAACCGTATTTTTCTCCCAGAGCCAACGCATCGGCCCATTCTTTTTGTGCCGAATCCAGCAAATATGCCGGGCAATGCTCCGCTTGAATTCCTTGAGGGAAAATGGTGAGGCCATCGTAATCATGAGCTTCGACGTTATGAGCGGCCCGCCAATGGTTTTTCAACACACGCAGCATGGAAGTTTTATTTTTCTCGTAATGAGTGAATGCTCCCAACTCTTTAGCAATTTCTGCGGACATTGCATAAGAAGACCCGGTTGTAATTGCAGAAATGGCTCCGGCAATGGCCCGGCCTTTTTCAGAATCGTAGGGAATGCCCATGACCATGAGCATCGCGCCGAGATTTGCGTAACCCAAACCAAGCGTGCGGAATTCATAACTCTTTTGTGCAATCGCTTTATTTGGGAACTGCGCCATCGAAACAGAAATTTCGAGAGTGAGAGTCCACAATCGGCAAGCATGGCGATAGTCTTCCGCTTCGAACAATCCTTTTTCTTCGTTATAAAATTTCA
>JABJCF010000072.1 GCA_018665625.1 Nitrospina sp.
AAAAAAAGTAATTATATTGTCGGGTTAGACATTGGGACCACAAAAATCTGTTGCATCATTGGTGAGGTTATCGATGATGAAAAAATAGACATTATAGGTCTCGGTCAGTATCCATCTAAAGGGCTTCGAAAAGGGGTTGTAGTCAATATCGACAGCACCGTCGAGTCCATCAAAAATGCTGTTGAAGAAGCTGAACTCATGGCCGGATGTGAAATCGATTCAGTTTATGTCGGTATCGCAGGTGGCCATATCAATAGCCTTAACAGCCATGGAATTATTGCGGCAAAGGGCAGGGAAATTAACCAGAAAGATGTCGACAGGGTAATTGAAGCTGCGAAGGCAATTGCGATTCCTCTGGACCGCGAAGTGATCCATGTTCTTCCCCAGGAATATATCGTTGACAATCAAGATGGAATTAAAACTCCGCTTGGAATGGCTGGAGTCCGCCTTGAAGCTAAGGTACATATCGTTACCGCTGCCGTAACATCAGCACAAAACATTGTTAAATGTGTCAACAAGGCAGGCTTGGGAGTATCAGATATCGTACTGGAGCAACTCGCCTCCAGCGAATCCGTTCTATCACAAGATGAAAGAGAACTGGGTGTTGCCATGATCGACATCGGCGGGGGGACATCTGACCTCGCAATTTTTTATCAGGGTGCAATCAAACACACTTCTGTCTTGACCATTGCGGGTGCGCAAATGACAAACGATATTGCCATAGGTCTCCGCACCCCTAATGCCGAAGCAGAAAAAATCAAGCATTCCTTCGGGTGCGCCTACTCACCCCTAATAGCGGAAGGCGACAATATTGAAGTGCCTAGCGTAGGGGGAAGAGATGCTAGAACGGTACCTCGACAAATTTTAAGTGAAATCATTGAAGCGCGAACGCGTGAGATGTTTGAATTACTGGATCACGAAATAAATGAGTCGGGATATAGGGAAATTATTTCATCTGGAATTGTTCTTACGGGTGGCGTCGCAAGTATGCATGGAATGGCTGAATTGGCTGAAGACGTCTTTCAATCCCCGGTAAGAGTTGGAACCCCGATTGGTCTTGGTGGGTTAATCGATGTAGTAAGTAATCCCATGTATGCAACTTGCACGGGTTTGATTCAATACGGTTCAAAGAGAATAAAAACAGGACCCGTGCGAGAGCTTCAAGGGCGAAATTTATTCGATAAAATTTTTTCACGTATGAAAGATTGGGCAGACGAATTTTTTTAAAAAATGGAGGACAACATGAGTTCAATAGAGTTTGAAAACGAAAGTGACTACACCGCAACCATAAAGGTTGTTGGTGTGGGAGGTGGTGGTACCAACGCAGTCAACTCCATGGTTCGCGATAGCCTCCGTGGAGTGGAGTTTATTATCGCTAATACGGATTTACAGTCCCTGGAAAAATCAGAATGTCCTGAGAAAATCCAGATAGGCGGGGAACTAACTCGTGGTCTGGGGGCAGGTTCCAGCCCTGAAACAGGAAGAGATGCCGCTGAAGAAAGTGAAAATATTATTCGGGATATGCTGGAAGGTGCCGACATGGTTTTTATCACCGCAGGAATGGGTGGAGGGACCGGGACAGGTGCAGCCCCTGTTATTTCTCGAATCGCAAAAGAAACAGGAGCGCTTACTGTAGGTGTAGTGACGAAACCGTTCGCATTTGAAGGGAAAAGAAGAATGCGACAGGCTGAAGAAGGAATCCTGGAGCTAAAAGAAGCGGTTGACACTTTAATAGTGATTCCTAATCAAAAACTTTTAAGCTATGTGGGAAAGCAAACTTCTTTCACCAGTGCTTTTTCCATGGTGGATGACATTCTCAAGCAAGCGGTTTGCAGCATCTCTGATCTGATTGTAATTCCTGGACTCATTAATCTCGATTTTGCCGATGTTAAATGCATCATGGGAAGCATGGGCAAAGCACTTATGGGAAGCGGAATTGCTACAGGTGAAAACAGGGCAGTGGAAGCAGCACAAAAAGCAATTTCAAGTCCATTACTGGATGAAGCAACGGTTGATGGAGCTCAAGGTATTCTAATCAACATTACGGGCGGAGAAGATTTAACGCTAATGGAAATCAATGAAGCCTCCATGATGGTTCAGAAAAATGCACATGATGATGCCCATATTATTTTTGGTGCAGTAATAGACCATAAAATGGAAGGTGAAATGCGGGTAACTGTGATCGCTACTGGATTCGATAATGCAGCGACCCAATCTGTCAGCGAAAGACCTGTACTGAAAAAGGTGGTTGGTGGCGACCCACATGTTGAGGGCGACGATGCGGCATTATCTTACAAGCATCTAAAGTCACTGGCATCATCTATAAAAGATGAAAACCAAGACCCGGGAAACTTGAATGAGAACTTCGACATTCCCACGTTTCTGCGTAAACACGCTGATTAATCGCCACCGTTACCAGTGAAACTGGCGGGGAAACCCGCCGGTTCCAGGTGGTTTAATCTGGTCGTTTGATTCGAAAGAATTTAGCCATTAACACCCCAATTATATTTAAGGTAGGAAACTTTAATCTTTGAACTTTGCAATTCTTTTGCCGCCTCAGGTGAAACATAATTGCTTATGAACTTCAACACCCCTCCCCTGCTTTCAAAATCATCTTCGAACCATTTAAAAATTGACGACAGATAGACTCGGTTTTTCACCTTGTCAATTTTCATCCCTTTTTCTGTAGATTCTATAAACATTTTCATTTGATCATCCAACTGCTCGTTCAACCTTTCTACATTGAATGCCTCAAGCCTTAGGTCAGGACAACTGACAGAAGCGCAAACGATAGCAACATGAATTCTAGGCTCATCCATCTTCCTTAATATTTCATGTTCAATTTCATTAAGGGTTCTTTGTTTCCCTGCGACATGCCCTGCGGGTTTCTTCCAAACCGGACTAAAAAAACTTCCTGCATCCTTAATGCTTTTTATAGGGAAACGGTCAGCCACCATTTTTGCCGCAAGAATATTATAAGTATTAATCCAAAACACCAGTTTTCCATCTCGGGTTAATGAATCTGGCTGGGCCGAATTTAACCTGGAGACCAATTTTTCAAATCCCATGTCATTTTTTAAACCCATGTAATTAACGGCATTAATAGATATGCCATCAACTTTTTTGAGACTGACATGCTTTTTGATCAGGGCATCCCAATCTGAAAAATCAAAAGCTGCTACCGGAAAAATCCAGAGAAAAGTGACTACGAAAAAAGCGGCTGAAATCGCAGTATATTTAATAGCCCACCTTCTTTTCATTATGTTCTTTGGCATAATTCGAACCTCTTTCAAATATATCTTAAAATAATCACTACTATTTATTAGTACTTTCGTGGGGTTTTTCCTTACAAAAAAACAAAGCTTCTACTTATAATGCCTTACTCCAGACTTGATTAATCTCTCTCACACTAAAAATGCCTGAAATAAAAAAAATGCAATTTAGCCCTGATTGCGCAAAAGACATTCTATATATCTCTGACCTCGATGGAACACTCTTACTTCCAGACGGCACATTTCCAGAGAAATCCAAGGCTCGCCTGAATCATCTTATAAACGATGGAATGAAATTTACCATTGCAACAGCTAGAAATTATGATTCCGCTCACCCTATTTTAAAGGGATTAAACATCGAATTGCCGGTTGTCTTGTTTAACGGGGTTTACCTGGCTGATTTCCATACCGGCAATATACTGAAGCATACCCAATTCATAGACAAAGAAGTTGTGGATAGTATGTTAGGACTTGCCCAAATAAATAATATTGAACCTTTTATTTATACATTCGGAGAACAACATCAGGTTTATTACCGCCAAGCCACCAATGCTGGCTCACAAGCTTATTTAAACAGCCTTGAAAAAGATGGACGGGTAAAACAAGTATCAAATTTCCTATTTCAAGAGGATGAACAAATATCCGGTTTTTTACTGATAGGAACCTTAGAAAATTTAAACCCAATTTACCAGAGCCTTAATGAAAAGCATTTTGACCATCTTAATTTATATTTCGCCGAAGATGTTTCTATGAAAGGGTATTTTTGGCTGCAATCCTTTCACCAACAGGCTAACAAAGGAAACATGGTAGAACAACTGGTGGAACGTATAAATTTCCCCTTGAGCAAAACTCTTGTATTTGGAGACTATCTGAATGACCTTGATATGTTCCGGGTCGCCGGATATTCAGTGGCGATGGAAAATGCGCTGCCCGAAGTTAAAGAATCGGCCAATCAAATAATTGGCAGCAACAGCCAGGGAGCCGTATTGAATTTTCTTGAGGCTGTCTGGACAAACTCATAAACTTATTTAATATGTTATCAATGTTTGTATAATAGAAACTTAATATTTTTACCGGAATATATAATGTCTGAGCAACCCAAGGAATCAGAAAAAACCATATATCAAAGGGATAAGACAGCCAAAGAGCCAAAACCCGTTGTCGATACCCCGAAAACGCCAGCCAGGCCAAAGCCAAAGGTTAAAAAGGTTTTTGTCCCCAAAAAAACGACTTTCACGACCGATAAACCCATGGAACACCGGGTTAGAAATATTAGGCTAACTTCTCAAGAATCCGCAAAGATGATTTGGGAAATACTGATAGATTTTCAGAACGATCTGGCAAAAGGTGAAGCAGACGATCCAGACAAACCTTTTCACGACTGGGAAAAGGTGGAAAAGTTTTTTACCCGTCTAGCTAAAAAATACAGCGTGTGTAAAAGCAAAAAACTTGGAGGCGATTTAGGCTGGATCTATCGAGGAATGGGGCTCCCCGAGCAAGTAACCACTCCAGAACTTGTGGAAGAAATAATGGGCCTGGAAAAATTTGTGATCCACGATCCAATTAAAAGCAATCTTGGTTTTCATCTACTCATGATTTGCGAGAGCCAGGTTCACACTCCCAAAGAAAAACTACCAGAAAAAGAAAGTCGGCCACTTTTTTAGCCCACTTGGCGTGGGGCCAACAGGTCTGTTCCCGTAATATTGAAAGGGATCGGTGAGCCCTTTACAATAGGTTCGCAGACATTTCCTCGCCGCTAGGGGGGCGGCAACCCGCCACTGGTAATAGGTCAAACCCGAATTTGAGAACTATTTCTGTTAGGCTTCTGGATGTGAGCTGTTCATATTCCTTCCCACGGTAATGGGCGGCTAGCTGCCCAAAAAGAAACATCGGATTTTTTCTACAACGTATTCCTGTTGCGCCTGGGTAATTTCATGAGAAATAGGAAGAGCTAATGATTCATCGGCAGCTTTTTCTGATTCAGGAAAATCTCCCTTTTTATAACCTAGCGATTGAAAACATTCCTGAATATGAAGTGGTAAAGGGTAATAAATTTCGCAACCAATCTTATTTCCATTTAGAAATGCACGCAATTCATCTCTGCGGTTTCCGGCACGAATGACATATTGGTTAAAAACGTGTCTTGGGAAAACTTCCGGTGGTAACTGAATATATTGAGTCAATGCATTCTGTTGCAATAATTGATTGTATACCGTTGCATTCTGCCGTCGCTTTTCTGTCCAGCCCTCCAGATAATTTAACTTAGCTTTCACTACTCCTGCCTGCAAAGCATCTAGACGGAAATTCCCCCCGATCGTTTTATGATAATACTTGGGCTTTGAACCATGAACACGAAGCACCTTCAGTTTCTCGTAAAGATCTTCCGAGGAAGTTGTCACAATCCCCCCATCTCCAAATGCACCGAGGTTTTTTGCTGGAAAGAAAGAAAAACAACCCATATCCCCCAGAGAACCCGATCGTTTGTTTTTATATTCAGAACCAATGGATTGAGCCGAATCTTCAATTACAATCAGATTATGTTTTTTGGCTATTTCCATTATTGGATCCATATCTGCACATTGTCCATACAAATGCACGGGCATGATGGCTCGCGTTCGTGAAGTAATACACCTTTCAATATGTTCTGCTTTTATATTAAAAGTAACATCGTTGATATCTACAAATACTGGTTTTGCTCCTGCACGAACAATGGACCCCGCTGTGGCAAAAAACGTATACGGAGAAGTGATAACCTCATCACCCTCTCCTATTCCAGCCGCCATCAATGAAATTAACAGGGCATCCGTTCCAGAAGAAACACCTACCGCATACTTTGCTTGACAATATTCCGCTATCTTTTCTTCCAATTCCGATACTTTTGCACCAAGAATGAAATGGCCTTTTCGGGTGGTATCGGCAATTTCAACTTCAACATCATTCAATATTTGATGGTAGGAAGCAGAGATATCGAGAAGCTTTACTTCTTTTACCGGTTCAGTAGGACTCTCAATCTTAGATTGCAGTTGTTCTGGTGTTAGAAAAAGTGCTTCATCCCCTGAAAATTTTTCGGGGATGTTGGTGACCGCTGCATCGAATCCGCAAGACTGGACGAGGATGGACGCCAGCTTTTCCTCAAAATTCTCATCTTTCAAAGCATCCTTCAGATCGCCAGCAGTAGGAGAAACCACACTCAAACTACTTAAAAGATCTTTGGCTTTCTTTCTTTCCTGGCTTTTTAATCCTCTTAATAAAGTGGGAAGAGTGGTTGATGCTACCCAGCCTTTGCATCGGCCCGATCGACAAAGATCCAAAACAGGTGAATCCTTTGCAGATGAAAGAGCCTGAATCAAAAAATCATGATGTAAAAGAATTTCCATATTATGTGTACTTACGAGGAGGTTAAAAAGATATTGGTAGAATTAAAAATAGACATCCTGATCAAGGTTTTCTTTTAGGATGATTTCGGCCGGAGTGTAATATTTTTTATTCGAATTACATTTCTTACATGCTGGAACAAGGTTTCCCCGACTACTTTTTCCACCCCTGGAAATGGGTACAATATGATCCATTGTAAGTGCGTCACCGGGGAAATGGCCTCCGCAGTAATGGCATATTCCAGACTGGACTTTTTGTTTCCACCATTGTGACTGTCGTAGTTTTCTTGCTTTGGCTTTTTCTATTTTAAATTTTTTTTCATCCATAATTAAATCAAGACTCAAACGTTTTACTCACCCAGGCCGGGTTAATCATTTGTTTGGGTGACCAGTTATTTCTTACTGCACGCACCGTACCCGTCATGCTTCCTTTAGGATACCAATGAATGTCCCCCACATCGAACTCAAACCCAAGAGCGGCTGAAAGTCGCGTTTTCGAAGTCCAAAAACAACTCCCATAACTGAATTCAAAGATCGGGTTAATATGCAGAATAAAAGTTTTGCCTCGCGACGTAAAAGGCAGGGCAACTTCATACAAGCTCTGTATTTCCAAACGCTCAGGAAGGCGCCAATCACCATAGCCGCCAAGCTTTTGGGTATTTAATTTTTGAATATACTCTTGCGCATCATACCAACTAATATTATTACCTGTTTCTAAATACGCATAGCTTTCTTGCCACATTAAACCGGTAAGGGAATCAGAAATTGTATTATCTTCATTATCTATAAAACGAGCTGACATATCAAAACCTGAATTTTATTAAAAAACTCACAGCACCTTATAGCTCAATCCCC
>JABJCF010000073.1 GCA_018665625.1 Nitrospina sp.
CACATCCTCACTTCAAAGGGAATAAAGAAATTGCAATGATGAAGGCTTTGCAGTATGTGCTGGATAAAAACTATACCGAGGCTGGAATAGAATTTAAAAAAGTCCTGGAAATCAGTGAGCATTTGAAAAGTAGGGGGCTCGCCATCAATCCTCAATTAATTAGTTCTGTAGAAGCAGGTATCAAATTTTGTGAATTGATGCAGTGGGAAAAACAGGGCGACACTAAAAACAGTTGTCTAAAAATTCAAGAACAAATCGATTTCCTTAAAAGTGGTGGTTCAATGGTGGAATACGACTCCAAAAAAATCCGCAGCGAACTACACGCTGTGTTCTCCGAAGCCCTCCAACAATTGACCACAAAAATGCACTGCTAGCTACAAGGCGCAGGGCCAAGGGCGAGACGATTTCACACCGAATTTATAGGCCGATTTCCTGTGGCGATAGCCACTGTAAGGTGACAGGGGTTTAGTCGACTAATATAGATTGGTAAAGGAGTCGACTTATGCGAGTGAAAAAGGCAGGTAAAGCCATTTTTGTTATTGTTTTGGCGGGTTTGGCTTTTTTTACTGTTTCTGGCTTTGATTATTCCCGGCACAGCATACCTCTCGATGAAATTTCAGATGGCGGCCCCGGCAAGGACGGCATCCCCTCCATAGATAATCCTCGTTTTTTGACTGCGGAAGAAGCGGATGGTTCGCTATTGCGAAATGCAGATCGTGTTCTCGGGTTCTCCTATAACGGACACGCTCGAGCGTATCCCATTAAAATTTTGAACTGGCACGAAATTGTAAATGATAAGGTAGGTGGGCAGCCCGTGGTGGTTAGTTTTTGCCCTTTGTGTGGCACTGGAATGGTATTCGATGCAAATGTGAAAAACCGTAGGCTGAAGTTCGGTGTTTCAGGTTTGCTTTATCAAAGCGATATGCTTCTTTATGATCACCAAACGGAAAGCCTCTGGTCACAAATAAAATCGGAAGCGGTGACAGGGCCAATGACAGGGACACGTTTGAAACTACTGGCATCGACACATACGAACTGGGGTTCCTGGAAGAAAAAGCATCCTCATGCCAAGGTGTTGTCAGATAAAACCGGATTCCGGCGTCCGTACGACCGTGACCCCTACCAGGGATATGAGTCAAACTCGCGGTTGATGTTTGATGTTCGTCTCATGAGTTCGAAATACCCTCCCAAGGAAAAAGTAATTGGCATTGAAATGGATGGAAAAGCCAAAGCCTATCCATTTTCAGAACTCAATAAAAGCCGATCGCCGGTAACGGATATATTCAACAAAATGCCAATTCAAATATTTTATGATAGAAAAACTAGAACGGCGGTTATTAAAGACAGTAAAGATAAAGAGTTGCCGTCAGTGGTGGGGTTTTGGTTTGCCTGGTTTGCGTTTCACCCGGAAACTAAAGTTTTTGTCGCCGAGAAGAGGTGATTGAGGCGATCACAAGTTAAATTTTTTCAGATTTTTTTAATTCCAGAGAGGCGGAATTGATGCAATAACGAAGGCCTGTGGGGTCGGGTCCGTCTTCAAACACGTGGCCGAGGTGCGCATCACATTTGCTACAAAGAACCTCCACTCTTCTCATGAAAAATTTGGTGTCTTCTTCAGTAGTGATGGCTTTTGTATCGACTGAATTATAAAAACTTGGCCAACCGGTACCTGAATCGAATTTTGTGATAGAGGAAAAAAGAGGTTCGCCGCAGCAGGAGCAGTGGTAGGTTCCTCTTTCATGACAGTCCCAATATTTCCCGGAAAAGGCGCGCTCGGTTCCCTTATTTCGGCAAACTTCGAATTGCTCGTCCGTTAACTTTTCCCGCCACTCGCTGTCCGTTTTTTGGATTTTTTCAGTCACTATAAGAACCTTTTTTCTTAGATATGTTCCTTAATATAATTCTGTAATTTTTCTTTTGTTTCGGGCTTTAGAGAGGCAGTTTCGATCACTTCGCTGTCTTCTTTGCTGAGTTTTTGGGCTAGATTTCGCAAGACCTGTAGCTGCTGACTGTACATCCCACACAGGCTGCACATTGCAAGATGCATTTTTAAACGAATCTTTCCCCCTAAAGATAAAGGACGATCCATCTCTTCAGAAATCAATGGATAGACATCTTTACAGGTCATCTTAAAAATGGACATGAGTAATTTCATAGTTTTCTTTCGGTACTCATTATTTGCTCAACCAGTTTGACTCCAAGCATAGCTTGAGTTGGTTCCTTGCACGATGGAGCATTACCCATAGATTCGTCGGTTTAACATTGAATTCTTTACAAATTTCCTCTGAGCTTAACCCTTCTACTTCTTTTAATACAAATAGACGGTGAAATTTTTCCGATAACCCGCCCATGCATTTCGCCAGAACCTGAGCGAGTTCCTTGTTTTCAGCGGCTTTTTCTGGGCTCAAATTCCAGTTATTGGGAGGGGGGACCATATGCCCGGACGGATCGAAATGAATATGATCCGTATCGGATTCGGAAATATCTAAGGAAACGTTTTTTTTCGAATTCCTGAAATGATCCATGGTTTTATGTTTTAAAATTCCAAATAGCCACGTTTTTTCGGTCGATTTCCCTGCAAAGGTGTGCTGAGATTTTAGAGCCGCAAAGAATGTAGTTTGAACCAGCTCTTCCGCAATATCGGGGTCTTTAACACGAACCAGAGTGTACCGATATAGCATGTCACCATATTGTTCAACCCATTTATCTGGCTCTAGCTTCTCTTCGCTCATACTACCAGGGTCCTTATTTGGGGTTTTAACTTGAAGGTTTTTGAAGGAGCCAATATACTGGAATTTATGAGTAACGCAACTACAGATTCTGGTGAATGTGCTCGCATATTAAAAGCCTTGGGTGATGAAACCCGATTGAAAATTGTCCAGTTGTTGCTCAAGGGTGAAAAAAGCGTATCGGATATTGTAAAGAGTTTGAGGATGGGCCAGCCTCAGGCTTCCCACCATTTATCAATTTTACGGTCATCCGGTTTGGTGGGAACGCGCAGGGAAGGTAATAAAATTATCAATTTCATTCATCCGGGTAAATATTTCTTAACTAAAAAAGAAACAGGTCTCGACCTGGGTTGTTGCTCGGTTAACTTCGATAAGTCCTCCTAATTAAAAGCATCTCTTTTTTCTTTAATTCCGATTTCATAAAATTGTTTGAGGAATGACTTCATAATCCGGTAAGGATTAAACGATATATCTATTGCCCGGGCCGGTTCAAAGTCTGAAACCGTCAAGCTGGATAGGTTTGTCACACCAGAAATTTCAATTTTTTCCAGTTCGTAATTCCCATAGCCTTTAAGTCTGGCTGCTTCAAGCGCATATACATTGGAAAAACTTAAAAGCTCGGCGGCTATTCTGTCCAATGCAGTCATATCGGTCGAGGCGAGAAGCAATCCAAGAGGATAGGGGCTGCCATGAATGGGCCCTTGACCCTGCATGGCTTCAATACCGTCTGCTATGGTTAGGCAGGGGTTCACATGCCGCGCAATATCAATCAACATTTTTCCAAATTTAATCTTGTCGTTTTTGACCAGGCAATGCAGTATCGGTTTGCGCTTGCCAATGACGAGTCCGAATAAATTCTTGATGGCCAGAGTCATTGCCATTTGGCAATGCGATTTTACTTTAGGTAGATTGATGATACGGTCAAATTCACTCAGACAACCGGCAATTTTTAAATGGGGAACCCCTTCTTCATTTTCAAATGGAACTGGGTCAGATAAGGGAACGATTTTACAACCATATTTTTTCTTTAACGGATCGTACCCTGCTTTTTTAGCAACCGCTTCCAGACTGCCCAGAGCAGGGCTGTCGCTGATAGTGATTTGGCCTACCGAAAAATCCTTGAGCACTCTGCATACCGCCTCAACAACCATCGGATGAGTGGTTACACAATATTCCGGGCTAAATCCTCTTAGAAGATTGGGTTTTAATAAAACTTTTTGTCCGGTTGAAAACAGAGAGCCCTTTTCGTCTATTACCGATAAGGCATCGCGAACAAAGGCTTCGATTTTATTGATCGAATAGCTATCAATTTTTTGTAAGTGAACTTTCGATTTCATGTTATCCATTTTAGCTGTTCCAGTTGGATATTATTAAGAATAATTAGCCGAACATTTTAAGAATGAGAATAAAGCGCTTTGTAAATACCCCGGTTTCTCAAAACATGTTTTACGTACCGCCTTGTTTCAGGGTAAGGGATGGATTCGATGAACACATCCAGATCATTTAAATGACCGAACCTTTTCAACCATTTTTTTAGAACATGAGGGCCGGCATTGTACGAAATTAAGATGTGTGTGCCGTTTTCTCCAAATCGCTTGTTCAATTGACTGACATATTTGACACCCAGCCTGATGTTTAAATCGGGTTCGAATAGCACATCGGCTTCAAAGGGTTTTTTTAGCTTGGTCCTGGGGTAAAGCTTTTTCCCCGTAGCCGGCATAATCTGCATGAGACCCCGTGCTCCCGCCGGTGACAATGCCTTGTGGTCAAACAGGCTCTCCTGTCTGATTATTCCATTTACAAAATAAGGATCTACCTTTCGATATTTTGAATTAGAAGTTACCTCTTCGTGGTAGGCAAGCGGGAAAAAATATTTCCAGAATTTTGGGGATAATGAACGCTCACCCGATTTGGTGGCAAAGTCCTTATACAATTGCAATAGCTTGAGCGACTCGGAATAACCATTGGCATTATGGTAAAGGTTTGAAAGCCATAACACTCCTGTCATATTTTTTCGAATGGATTTTTCAAGGCGCTGTATTTCGTTTCGCGCTTCCATTGTCAGACCAATTGCTGTCAATTCTTGTGTGCGGATGTGGTGAAATTTTTCTCGGCTATCTAAGGGCCGGTCAAGCTTAACTGAGGTTTTTGCAGTTGTGTCTTCTGATGGGTTTGCAGGAAAAGAAACTCCCGCTTCCAACATTTTCTCTTTTGCGCGGATCCCATGAAATGTATATGGATACTGATTTGCGACATCCGTAAAAATTTCTTTGGCTTTTTCTTTTTCGCCGAGTTTTTCTGCCGATTTAGCACTCCAATATAAATTATATTCAATGAAAGGTCCTTTTGGGAACCGGCGGGCAACGTCCTGAAATCGTTCAAAGGCCTTTTGAAATTTTCCATCGATATAATTAACCCACCCAAGCCGCCATCCGGCCCACTGGCCATAATAATCTTCAGAGTATTTGTTTAAAACTTGTTGGTAGAAATTAAGTGCCTCGGGGTAGTTTTTTCTTTCTTCATAAATTTTCCCCACAAAAAATAAGGCCTTGATCGCATAGCTTGATGATGAGTTCTCGGTAGCAACTTTTTTGAAATATTTTGCTCCAGGCATAGGTTTCCCAAGGTTCCAAAGGTTTCGTCCAATATTGAATTTGGCTTTGTGAATCTGGGCATGGTTGGGGTAAAGTTTTGAGAATTTTTCTAAAGCAATATTTGCGGTTTTTCTATCTCGTAATCCTCGATGAGCATTCGAGAGAAAGAAGAAAAATCTTCCCGGCATCGGGTTGTTCGTTTTTTGAATTTCACTAATCTCAGATATGATTTCTTTGTATCGCACGCCTTTAAACAGCTGTTCGATTCGCTCCGTGTGCTCTCGTAAGGTTAGAGGAACTGTTTTTATATCTGAAGAGGCGCTAAGCTTTTTTAAGGCAGTTTCGGCATCTGGAGTAAGCTCGTGGTTGGGGTATTTAATGGGGAGTTGTCGATAATTTAAATAAGCTTCATTTTTTTTCCCCAGTTTCTCTTGATGTGTGGCTAATTTGAAAATGAGTTCAGGTAGATAAGGACGAAAACTTTTGTGGTAAAAAGAATTTTTCAATGTTGCGATTGATTCCAGCAATACTTCTTCCGCTTTAATTTCATCCTTACTTTGAATATAAGTGTCGGCAAGAATGATTTGGGCTTCCGGGTAGAGTTGCGTGTATGGAAAACTTTTAAGGAGTTGCAGAATGTGCGTTTGTGCTTGCTCATGTTTTTTGTCGCTTGATTCTGCTTTTGCAAGATTTAGCAAAATATAATCTTCAATTTCTGGATATTTTTTTACCAGAGGGGATAATGCCTCAATAGCTTTGTCGTATTTTTTATTCTCGATGTGTAGGAGGCCGAGCAAAAATCGAGAACGCTTACTTTCTATTGTATCAGGAGCAGTATTTTGAATGGCGAGGAGTTGGTTTTTAGCCTTTCCCCATTCTTTTTTAAGGAAAAGATTTTTAGCTTGTTCGAAATCATGAGAAATGTTTTTGGCTTCTGATTTAGAGCCGAAACCTAAAACAAGAAAAATTGCTAAAACGCAGGCTGCTACATTGGGCAGGCGAGAGAGCAGTCTATTGCTGAGTGTTTCGGGAGTATCTTTTTTATCTGTGGCGATGATTTGTGCTTCGGGCATTTTTCGAAACCAGGTGAGTTGGCGTTTTGCATAATGACGGGTCTCCCGTTTGATTTCATAAATCGCTCTTTCTAATGTCAAATCGCCTTGATGATAACGTGTCATTTGAGTATAGCCGATGCTCTTAAATGGTTTTAAATCGGCGGAGAAACCTCGATCAAGAATGTTTTTTACTTCGCTTTCGAGTCCATCATCAATCATGTCATCAACCCGTTGGTCAATTTTCGCATAAAGCTCCGCTCGGTTCCACTCGAGTATAAATGTGCAGATGGGGAATCGAGTTTCGGAGGCAGAGTCTTCTTTATGGAATTTTGAAAATGGTTTTCCTGTCTCCATAAAAACTCCCAAAGCTCTTTCAATTCTCAAGGAATCGGTTCCCGAAATTTTTTCGGCGAAATCAGGGTCTATGGTTTGTAGTTTTTTGTGGACTTGTTCGACTCCGGACTCAAGAATATCTTGTTGTATTTTTTTTCGGGTTTCGTCGGATATTTCGACAGCACAGTCATAATCCTGTGTTAGAACTTTTAGATAGAGAGCGGTTCCTCCAACGAGGATGGGGATTTTATTTTGACTCATCAGGTTGTGGATCGCTTCCAAAGCCTTTGTTTTAAAATCAAATGCATTAAATTCCTCATCGGGTTCCAGAATGTCAATGAGATGATGAGGAATGGCTTGGCGATCTTTTGCCGATGGCTTGGCCGTGCCAATGTCAAAGTATTTGTAAACCTGCATGGAGTCGGCACTGATAATTTCTGTGTTAAGTTTTCGAGCCAGTGCCAGGGCGGTTTCACTTTTCCCCGAAGTGGTGGGTCCGGTCAATACAATTAAAGGAATCATAAATCTCCTGCATCTCCTTAGTATAGCTTCCATCTCTATTATAAACATAGAGTGGTGAATCGACTATTAAATCGCGTTTCTTTTCTTTTATAGCATCCACCAAAAATATTTTTGCTTCTGCATTGTTGTGGCCGTGAATGAAACGGATTCGGCTGGGAAATAGCTCTCGGTTCTCTAGCTCGCGCATGGTTTCAAGCAGTCGGATAGGGGGATAGGTCAAGGTAATATGCCCGCCCTTTTTTAAAAGGGATTTGGCTTTGTCGAGTAGGGTTGGCAAATTTAGCTTGAGTTCGTGCCTTGCAATGGCTTTTTCGGGATTGGGGTTAGTGCGCCCTGAATTTATTTTGCGGTAGGGCGGATTGGATACGATCAAATCAAATTGTTCTGGGGGCAAATTTGAACCCCCATCGAGAAAATTGCCCTTGATAATTTTTATGGGTATTTGATTTTTAGAAACATTCTTTTTGGCTATTTCGGCCGCTGAATCTTGAATTTCTATCCCCGTAATTTCGAGTTCGGGTTCTCGAAAATTCATGAGGAGGGGAATGATGCCGCAGCCGGTTCCAACATCGAGTACTTTATGCCCCGGGACTAAAGTGGAAAAATGGGCCAGCAAAAAGGGTTCAATAGAATAGCGGTAACCTGAGTCATTCTGCGTAATGATCTGATCTTTTATCTTTTTAGCAGCGTTCATGAAGGATTTTTCTGTTTTTATGGCCTGGGTGATAGGGGAATATCGATACGGGCTAAGGAACGGCAGAAGTCCGAGTCATATTCAAAATTTCTTCTTTGCCATAATGGTCGAGATAAAGCAGGAAATGTTCGCGTGACAGGTAGTTCCAGATTTTGCGGGACGGGAAATGCTGTTCAATTACCGAATCGAAATTTTCGTATACATCCATCACTTCTTCCCGTGGCATTCCGGTTTTAATTTCATAATCGAATACGATCGCCATATCGCGTTCCGGGTCCTGAATGATCCGGTCAATCTTAAACTTGGCAGGGTTGTGGTATATCGCCGAATCTTTTTCCAGTGCAAAAATTGATTGTCCTACTGAGTGAATGATGCCACTTTCAACTTCTGAATTCTCAATAGTAAATTGAATCGTGTCTTCTGCTTCGGCCCTTTCTTCTGTGGGGAAGCCAAAAAACAGGTAAAGATGGTTCCATATGCCTGCCTCGGAACTGTGCCGCAACACGGCTCGTTCTGTTTCTTGATCACAGCCCTTATCTATAATGGAAAGGATGCGGTCATTGGCACTTTCTAATCCGAAAAACAGCATAAGGAAACCTGCGCGATAAATATCGTCAAAAAGTTCAGGAGATTCTTTTTCGCTGGATTCAAATTTAAGCATTCCCAGTGAACGCATTTCAACCCCACGTTTGAGAATTTCTTTCGACATGCGGTTAAACGCATTGGGAGAAATAGCTTCATCTGAAAATGTGAAATATTTGGTTTTGTATTTTTTCGAAAGGTGGTCGAGTTCTTCGGCAACCCGTACCTCATTTTCTTTTCTGTAATGGGAGTCGTAAATAAAACTGTGGGTGCAGAAGGTGCATTTCCCCCAATAACACCCTCGGCTCGACATATAAGGTAACACCGGGTAGGGCATTAGATATTTTTCCAACGGCAACTGATCAAATGTGGGACAAACCAACTGTTCGTAGGGCAATGCCTCAGATTTTGGATTGCGAATGACCTTGTCATCTTCCAGATGAACCAGGTTGGGCACAGTATGCAGCGGCTTTTTTTCTTTCAGATGTTTGACCAGTTCATCCAAAGGCAGTTCGCCTTCGGAAACTATCAGGCTGTGAAAAAATTGTTTAAACAACTCCTGCTTATCCTCGAGCAAGTCGGCGTGACGGTTAAATACACTGCCGCCGACCACAATATGTAGATGTGGGTAACGTTGCCGAAGTTGTCGTGCAAGTGTGAGACCCGGTATCACTTGCCCTATATGAATGATGGATAACCCGACAATTCCATAATCGTCCCAAGGTATTTTGGGTGTCAGATATTCATCAAACAAAAACAGGAATGGATTTCGCACGGTATCTTTTGTGGCGCTCAAAATTCCTGACAGGTTTTCTTCTGGATTGCCTTTCATAAAAAAGGAATCGAGATCCAAACGGCTCGGATGGTGAGCGTAGGAAATCAATTGCATGGCAATTTTCAGGTTGGTGTAGGCTTTGCTATATGTTTCAAATTGGAAAAAGCGATCCTCATCCCTCAGTACACTTTTTGCATCTTCTACTTCATTGAGAACGGACTCTAAAAAGGCGGTGTCGGAAAGGATGTCATTATAAACCGGTCTGACTTCCTGGTCCTCCATCGCACGTGTGGGGTCAGCGAGACGCTTCCTGATAATTTCGACACAGCGTTCCAGATATTCCCGTGATAGAAAAATATCGTAGCATTCGATATTCAGATCAAACTGGTCCACTTCGTGGCCCCGCGACTCTAAATGCGCTTTTAGAGTGGGTAAAGCCAGATAGGGTTGGCTGGGATACCACTGCGGCGGAAAAAGGAGAGCGACTTTCATGTTATCTCCTTTTTAAAAGCTGTTGTTTTTTTCCAGATGAGAGATGGCACACGCTTTAACTTAAAGAATTATAGGAGGTTACAGGATAAGCATATATCCAATGAGAAACTCCTGTCAACCACGGCGAGTCGCCGGTGGCCATAGGTCGACTCTTTTATGGTGAAATGATTGCTACCAAGCTTCCACAGGGGGGTAGCTCCAATTGTTCCCAATAGTTTTTACTTCCTTGCCCATGGAAGGAGAAACAGAGGGCGTAAATAGAGGCCAGGCAATATAGCCGACTTTTCGGGTATTGATATATAGGCCCTACGCCGAGCAGTTGACAGTGTTTACGGAAAAGGATTATACTTACGAGATTCCCAGAACTCTTTTAAAAATATTGGTTTAATGTTTTACCCTTGTAAGGAAGGAGATTTGTGTTGAGCGACCAAGATACTGAAACAAAAGAAAACCCGGATTCCTCAGAGGCCCCTGAAGAAAAAGAGGTCGACCACCTTTCCGATTTGAGCGAACTTGAGAAGATCAAAGCAGAGCTCCAAAAGGAAAAAGAGAAAGCGGCTCAGGAACTCGCAGAAGGCGAAGAAGAAGAAGAAGATTTAAGAGAGGTAGATTATCTTCAAAAACTAATCACCCTTTCTGTAAAATTCGACCACCATATTGGTATGTACTTGATGCCCTCGTTCATTGACTGCGGACTAAAATACGATCATCGTCTGGCTGAAAGCTACACGGTCCAGTTGACAACGATCCAGTCGTTTCTGCGTCTTCTTGAAAAAGTGGATGGTGTGACACGTGAAGAAGTGACCAAACAATGCATCCTGAATTTGAGAAATATTCTTCAGTTGGTTCATAAGAATATGGTCAAACCACTTTATCGTGAAGTGGAACTAATGAAAAAGAAACCTAAATCCGAAAGTCTTGATAATTTCAAAAAGCACTGGAACGAGCGGGTTGACGAGCTTCAAAAAACCTGTGACTTTGAATATCAAATTCTCGATGTAAAAGGATTTCTGCTGAAGTAAAGCCTACGGTGGAGCTGGCAGGTAATAGGTTGTTTCCTTCATAGTAGGAGTAAATTACTCAATTAAAGTGTCTGATATTAGACGCATGGCTTCAAGAGCCCCTCTCGGGGCTCTTTCCTATTGGAGTCTTTTTGCAGGCGGTAAAAGGAAAGGGTTTGAAAATTGGCTGAAGAAAAAACCGGTGAAAGCGAATTAGAAGATTCAAAGGGCCTCGATGTTGTTACGACTGAAGAGACACTTCCTCAAGAACGTCCGCAGGTAGATCATAGTAAATTGTATGTCTGGGTTGCCGATTCAGGAAATGATCGGATACAGAAATTCGATGGCAATGGCAAGCTGCTCAAACAGTTTGGATCCTCTGGAGGAACCCGTCCCCCTTATGTGCCTGGAGAGTTTAAAAGCCCAAGTGGGATTGCGGTAGATCTGGAAGGGTATATCTGGGTTGTGGATACAGGGTGTCATCGTATTCAGAAATTTGACCCTGAAGGTGATTTCTTTTTCGAAATTGGTTCAGAGGGGTGGGGGCAGGAAAAGTTTTATATGCCTGAAGAAATTGTAGCCGAGCCTACTGGAACCGTACTTGTTGCAGATACCTCCAATCATTGTGTGAAGCGGTATGACGATGATGGTGAGTTTATTTTGAGCTTTGGTTATGCAGGAAACTTTGACGGCTTCATGAAATTTCCTGTGGGTCTGGCTTTAGACCGAGAAGGAAATATTTACGTGGCGGATCGTGATAACCAACGTATTCAAATTTTCAACGAAGATGGACAATTCTTGTCAAAGTTTGGCGAATATGGTTTTGAACCAGGAAGGCTGAATTTCCCTACCGGAATTACTGTCCGTCGCGATGGAACACTCATCGTAGCGGAAAAAAGCCAAAACCGCCTACAGCTCTTTGATAGGGAGGGGCACTCCCTTGGAGTAATTGGAGAGGGTGGAAAACGCGATGGTCAATTTAATTGCCCGTCATCCGTAGTGGAAGATCCCTACGGATATGTTTTTGTAGTTGATACTATTAATCAGAGGATTCAGAAATTCGACCCCGACCTAAATTTTATGGCGAAGTGGGGAATTGTCGGTAAAGATCCCGGTCAATTTTATAATCCTTCTGGAATTTGCTTGTCCTGGGAACCCGATTGGGCACCTCAGGAAGAGTGATCATGAAGAATCCATTCGAAAATATGATCCCCAAAAATTTACGCCGCCAATGCGGTTTTGTAATCTTTCTTTTAGCCACCTTTTTCGCAGGCCTTGAAATTGTGCAAGCTGAAAACAGCAAAGATGAAATTTTTGGCGGGCAGATATTATCCCTCACAGAAGAAAAACCAGAACTAGAACTTTCTAATGACCCAAGATTCCAGGACAATAATGACGGTACTGTAACCGACTTGCAGGAAGGGTTGATGTGGAAGAAAATTGATATCTATCAAGAAAAAAAGATATGGATCAATTGGGAAGACTCTCAAAAATATCTAGAGAAATTCAATAAAGAAGCTTATGCCAGTTACTCGGACTGGCGGCTGCCCACACGTAAGGAGCTAGAATCTCTTTACGAAGAAGAAAAAGATATTCCATGGAAATATTATTGGACGGAAAATGTAATCCATATAGACCCTATTTTCGGGTATTCCAGTTGTTGTTTTTGGTCCAGTGAGCTTTATAAGGATAAATATGCTTGGGGGTTTAATTATATTCGTGGCAAAGACTACCCCAGTATCAAAGGAGGGGCGAGCCTGTCACTGTCAACGATTCGCCCGGTCCGAGCTGTTGCAAAATGAAATTTGTAAAGGGAAGATTTAAAAACCTTTCTTTGATGTGAAATTTGAAAAATATGTTTTAACTGAGCGAACTATATGAGCGAAGAAGAAAAGGAAGAAACTCCAGATTCTGAAACCGCTGAGGAAGCTTCAGAAGAAACCTCAGAAGATTCTGCCACTCCTATAGAAACAGAAGAAGGCGAGCCTGCTGAATCTGAAGAAGAATCCGAAGATGAAGACGAGGAGGAGGTTGAGTTTGATCTGGAAGCCCAGGTCGAAGAATTTCGTCGGATGATCGAGGAAGACCCGGATAGCTGCGTTAATTTTTATAATCTGGGTGAGGCACTCGCAGAACTCGGCCAAACGGGTGAGGCCAAAGAGGCTTTTGAGCAGGCCTTGGTATTAGATGAAAACCAGGAGTTCAGTTCAATAATTCATCTTGGCATCGGTAATATTTACTTTCATCAGTTGATGTCGGGTATTCAATCTACCGTTGTTAAAAGCTCTGTGGGAATGCTTTCCCAGCACAAACAGCAAAATACGATTAATTCTGTCAGTGGTAATGACTATTCGATTCCCATTGCTGAGTTTGAAAAGGCCATCCAGTTCCTTCCCAAGCTAAATGCGGATGAAGAAATAGTAGACTACGTTAGCAAAAATGCGCCCCAACAAATTTCTACCATTTATTACAAATGGGCATCGGACTTGTTCGATAAGGCACGGCAGCTCGAAAACTACGGGGATGAAGTCAGGGATATTAAGCAGGGACTAAAGTTTCTGAAGAAGACTGTTGAGATAGACCCCAACCACGCTCAGGCCAATTTAATGGTCAAGTATGGGAAGAAAATGTTGCTGGAAGGTTTCAGCATTTATGACGAATATGGCTTTGAAGCAAAAATAATCCCAGGATCTGGATAATTTATGGCCCGATCTTTTACCGGAGCAGATGATGCCGAATATAGATGATTTGATACGTGACAAATTGAGTAAGGATGGCCAGGTGCTCAATCTAAAGGCCCAGTTCCTAAGAGAGGTTGGGGCCAAAGAGTTGTCTAAGAGAGAAGAATTAAAAGAGGTGAGAGCAATGGATCTATCGCAAAATGGTATTGGCGATGAAGGGGTAAAAGCGATTGCAGAGTCCACCGTTTTTGTGAACTTGAGAAACCTGAACCTAGCTTCAAACAATATCAGTGATGAGGGTGCTAAAGCCCTGGCCAACTCGAAAAAATTAGGCAAACTCCGCAGTTTGCAGCTGGTCGTCAACGATATTTCTGAAGAAGGTGAGAAGATATTAAGAAACTCCACTGATTTGACCAGCCTGACATCATTAAAGTTCAGGGTTTAAGAGTATTTTGGGATCTATACTGATAGATTGAATTTGTAAAATTGGCAGGTACGAGAGGCTATTTTCCCGGGGTTGTAAACTATTGAAAATACAGGGGTTTTTGGGTGAGAAATTATAGTTCTATTAAAGACTTGACTTCCCCGGGGGGTTTTGATATTTTCGGTCCACTCTAGTCAGACCAGTGGGTTTGCTGGGTAGGTTCTGTCGTTTTCTAATTAAGGCATAAACAGAATCTTATTAAGCTTTGAACTCGAATCACCGTTTAGGTTGATGGATTTATAAGGTTTTTAGGTTGTTTCAGGTTTACTTTTAATTAAGCTTCGAAAGGGGGAGCAAGATGAGAAAGACCGTTGTAACTTTATTGGCAGTATTTTTTGTATTTTCTGTATCAGTAGCCAGCGCGAATGTAGCGACATTAAAGGCTGGAAGCTCAGCTGATTGTCTGAGAGCTAGCTGGAACATCGAGAACTTGAGCGAGACCAAAGGTACCACCGTTCATATCGATATTGGAAAAATGGCATATTCTTGGACCAAAAACTTCGACCGGACTTTAGAGCCTGGTGGATTTTTGGCAAATGCTTTGGAAGAGAAAACTACTTTCACAAACAAAGGTCCTGGAGATATACTTTTAAATTGCCAACGACATCGCACAGAAAACGCTAACCGCGTTGAGTGGAAAAAGGATGCAGGTTCTCATAAGACCTATCAATCCAACTACCACTTGGACCATGTTACACCTGGAACATATATTGAGCCAGGTATGGGTCAACCTGAGGGTACCGAACGTGGTCTCTTCAGCCAAACAAATGGTCAGAATAGAGAAGTTGAGCGTTAAAATCTGATTTGAGTTTTATTTGCCGGGGGGCTTTGGCCCCCCGGCTTTTTTTTTGGTTTTTTTTGCTATTGAGGGGTTGGGACTATAAAATATAGGTTCCAAACGCAGAATAATTTTTGATGAGGGAAAAATGAGCGAGAACAGATTTGTGGACAATGGTGACGGTACCGTGACGGATACCTTTACCCAGTTAATGTGGATGCAGAAAGATTCTTATCTCGATCTGTTACGTTTTGTCACTCATAAGGGTTCCCTGAAATATATGAACAAAAAAAATGAGGACGCTTTTGCCGGGCATACGGACTGGCGTTTGCCGAACAAACGCGAGGCGCATTCTCTCTTTGATGTGGAGAAAGAGATTAGGGATAAATACGATTTGGTCATCCACATTGACCCGGTTTTTACTGCTGGTTGTGGCTACGATACCTGGACCAGCAATGTAAGAGGCAAAATAACCGCTTATTGTTATTCCTATAACAGTGGGTCGGGCGGCCATAAAGAAGCGGAAGATACACTGAACTCCAGTTCACGGCTGGTTCGGGGCGAATTTGATAATTCCAAAACCAAAATCACTTTTGTTCCAGAGATCAGAGATAAAATCACTCAGGGGGGCGGCTGGAGATAGCTTCTTTGCTCAACTGGAAAAAATTGGGAACCCTGTTTTTGAAAGCCCTGCCAAATAAACCACCGAATTAAACTATTGATGAAAAATCAGGAGCTTCCAGAAAAACCAAAGTCTTGATTTGAGTTGAAAATAAAGGTGTCGGATGGTATTTTGTACTATTAAATAAAACATATTATTTATGGATTCAAAGAGAGCAAACACTCTATCTCCTTGTCTCATTTTGTTGGGTCAGTGCTTATCCTGAATCTCCTTCTTTTGGGACTGAGGAATTAAAAGCAAAGCCTCTTTGAATAGACGGGATGGGCAGAGTGTTTTTTTTATTGCTGTTAATTTGAGGTGTGGATTTGTCGCAACCAAACTGGAAAAAAAACGACAATGGTACTATTGAAGATCAGGAAACCGATCTGATGTGGTCGGTAAAAGATTCGCGGCAGGAACTGGGTAAATGGCTCAATTGGGATGAGAGTGTTGCCTACGTGAAAGCGTGCAACGACCAAAAATATCTGGGCTACAATGATTGGCGGTTGCCGAGTAAAAGTGAGGTGCGTTCCATTTTTAAAAATAAAGATCCTTATCGGGAAATGTTTCTGAATCTCCCTAAAAAACCGGCACGGCGTGTATCTAATTATCAGGCGGGTGGAGAAACCAGTGTATGGACTTCAGAAACCCGGTACGACTCTTATGCATGGAAATGTTATTTCCCTGACTTAAAAGAAGTCTGTGTTGATCAGTCGGTTTCGACCACAGGAACTTCGGTTCGTATGGTCCGCGACCTGGATTGAATATTTTTATAAGGCGAGGTTAAAAATGTCTGACGAAAAGGAAAAAATTGAAGAGGGTTCAGACCCTGAACTTCTCGATGATGAGGCCGAAACCGAATGGGTGGGTGAAGAGGAGTGGGGCGATGAGGAAGAGGAAAATGTCGCTCTGGTTGAAGATGAAGTCCCCACCTTCGTTGACAATGGGGATGGTACCATCAGCGATACCCAGGCAAACCTGATGTGGAAACAAGATGATTCCTTCAAAGAATTTGGATATGGAATCACCTGGTTTGAAGCACAGGATTATTGTGAATTGTTAAATGAAAAAAAATTCGCCGGTTATGATGACTGGAGACTGCCCAGTGGTGAAGAAGCGAAAAGTGTTTTCTCTTTCACACAATCCAATGCAGACAAGGATGGAGCTGAAACCCATATCTCTGATCTATTTGAGTCGGGCGGCGGTCACAACACATGGACCTACGAAGAAAAACCGGATTATCAACAGTATGCGCAGAAATTCAGTTTTATCACTGGTAATGATATGTGGGAACATAAGGATAATGAATACTCTCATTGTCGGGTTACCCGTGATGTGATTCAGGATGATTGGGAACCTGAATGGAGAAAAGAAACTAAAACATTCGAACGTTAATTTTTATTTGTCTATAGATTTATGTAGGACAGAATTGGAGCTTTGTGAGCCATTATATGATTTTTGGGAAAGACGATTGCCCTCATACGCAAAAGGCGATATCTGACTTTAAGGGAAAGCATTTATCGTTTATTTATATTAATGTTGATAAAGACCCGCATGGTTTGAAAAAATTATTGGAATATTCCAATGATCAGTACATTGTTCCGGTTATCGTAAATGTAGACGAAGACAGTGTAGAGATAGGATATACCGGAGAGTAAAGCAATTTTATACTAACTACCGGATAACCCGGTTAACAGGCGCTATTATGGAAGAAAATTTACCACAAAAAGCAGAACAACAACTGCCGGAAAAAGCAGAAGAAAAACTGCCAGTAAAAAAAGATGACAAACCAAAAAGGTTTGTTGAAAAAGGCCGTGATGTTGTGTTCGACAGCAAAACCCGCCTCTACTGGTTGAAAAAAGATTCCTGGCAGGATAAGGGAAAATTTTTTAACTGGCATGAAGCTGTTACCTTTGCAGAAAATAAAAATTTGCGAAGAATAGGGGGGTTCGATGATTGGAGGCTTCCTAATATTGACGAAGCTACTTCCTTATATGACGAAAATTTTGAGGTTCCGGGCAAGAGTGGTGCGAGTCTTCATGTTGACCCCGTTTTCCCGGAAGGGGCTTTTAAAACTGCGTGGATCGCTGGGGATACTTCAACAAGGAGACCTCGGTTCGATTATTGTGAAGGGAAGGTTGTGAGCGTGGAAGAGTATTCTTTTGGTTCGGTACGGATTTGTCGGAAAGATACCGTAATAAAAAAACAAGTCGCCCCACGAAGAAAGTAACCTCTTATGACAGAATCAACAAAGCTAAAGTACATTGATAACGACGATGGCACCGTTTCAGATGAAAAGCACGGCATCATGTGGATGAAAAACGATACGTGGCTGGAGTTGGGCCGACTCATTACTTGGCATGACAGTCTGGAGCTTGCTCGCAAAAAGAATGAAGAAAAATTTGCCGGCTATAACAATTGGCGCATTCCTTCTGCTTCTGAGGCAAAATATTTGTATGATTTGGAAACCACCAATACAGATATTGAAGGTTGTGAAATTCACATAGACCCTATTTTCCCGCCAGGCTGCGGATTCACAACCTGGACCAGCCAAACCCGGGGTGCCAAAGCTGCAATGTCTTATGATTTTAGATCAGACTATGAATACTGGCTTGCAAAAGAAAATGATGGGTTCCCAAGTGCGGTTCGACTGGTTAGAGATGATAAAAAAGATGAAGAAGATCCTGAATTTATCCGAATCGAAAAGCGAGACGATGGCACAATCATAGATAATAAAACAGGACTGCAGTGGAAAGCGGATGACTCCTATATGGATATGGATAAATGGGTGACTTGGGAAGAAGCCAAAACCTATTTGATCGAAGTGAATCGGAAACAGTTTGCCGGTTATCAAGACTGGAGAATGCCGACAAGGAAAGAAGCTCAATCCATTTATGACCCATCTAATCCTGTAACAGACAATTATGGCGATACAATATTTCTGCTTAAAGGATTCCCTCCGGGAGCCGGGCAGACATCCTGGACAAAAACTCTGCACAAAACAGAAAAGGGTTCGGCTATTAGGTTCCATTTTTATAATGGTGATTTTAAATGGAATCCAATGGGTTTGAGAAGCCATGGAGTACGGGCTGTCCGCATTCTGGATAAAGATTCTTGAGCGAAAATATGAGTGAAAACCTTGAAAACAAACCCGAGGCACGTTTTGTTGAAGGTGATAGCGATACGATAATTGATTGCGCCAAACGGTTGGTTTGGCTGAAGCAGGACACTTGGCAGGTGACCGGAAAATGGATGAGCCAGTTGCAGGTGAGAGAGTTTGCAGAGGTATTGAATAGAAAACGGTTTGCCGGGTTTTCTAACTGGCGGCTGCCAACGGCAAATGAAGCAAAAAGCCTTTTTGATAAGAACTCGAAAAACTCAGATAATTCGGGTCAGGCAATTTTCTTGTCAGAATTGTTCGATTCGGGATGTGGGTTTTTATGCTGGACCAGTGACATAAGACATAAAGTGCAAGGTGTCCGCTTGAGTTTTCGAAAAGGAGTTACCATGTACGACGATATCTACCGAACCTCGAGAGGTGCCTCACGTCTGGTTCGTGATATAGAAAAAACTGAAGATTTAATCTGAATTGAACTTTTTTCGGATTTAGAATTTTAAGGAGCAACAATTGGAAGCAGAGAAAAGATTTGTCGATAATGGAGACGGAACTATTACCGATCTGGAAACAAAGCTAATGTGGAAACAGACGGATTCGTTTCAGGATACGAGCCAATGGACAAACTGGTTCAAAGCAAATGAATATATTCGTAGTCTGGAGCTTAAGAAATTCGCAGGTTACACAGATTGGAGAATGCCTACTCTGGAAGAGGCGGAAAGCCTTCATGATGAAAACCACAGTATTAAGGATATGGACCGAATGGATATTTTCATCAGCGAAGCATTTTCTCCAGGGGGTGGTTTTACGTCCTGGACCTCTAATGAAATGCCGCATTCAACGGCTGTAATTTTTTATTATCGTTACGGTCATGCCAATTCAAACCACAAAGAAGATATTACGAAAGACTCAGTTCGTGCGGTTCGCGATATAGAAAAACGTGAAAGAGAGAAAGGGGTTCTGAAAAAGTTTCCTGGTTTTTCTGATTCTCCTCTTCCTCGCTGATTTCAGTTTTAAAAGGGAATGAATATTAATTAGTAATAATCGATTCTACTGACGTGGAATGGTTTTAAATTTTTGTGAAGGGAAATTGTCATCGAAAGCTATAAGGTGGTTAACAAACAGGAAAGCGAAAACTCGTTATTGACCTATCGTTTCGAGGAAGAGGATTACAGAAGTACCTATATCCTTGAGGACTATTATCATACGAGTCCCTTCTTTGATTACAATTATGTAGTTGTCTACTTGCGTGATCAGGACAATATTGAAAATTCTTTCGCCTTTCAAGTCAACTTTAACAAAACCTTCAATACAATTCCTGATCACCCCAAACTCACCGAAGTGCAGACTCAGATAGCCAAGGGTTTTGCTAAAAATGCTGCGGATGAGTTGATCCTGTTATTTAAGCAAAGAGCCGTTGAAGCAAAAGCGTATGGTGAAAAAAATCCGATGACTTATTTGGAGTTTGAACCGGGTCGTTTTTTTAATTATATTGAATTGCTTCCAAAAACGAAGGAAATGTTGGATTTCAATTATGGTGATGATCAGTATTTCGCCGAAGATTCTTATGATATCGATCCTAGAAATGAAAATAAATGTTTGCAACTGGCCTTTTTTAAGTTTCAGTTAGATAACGCAGACCAGGCCCCTATTTTTTCTACGACTTATTATTTTGATGAAGAAATAAGGGAAAAGGAGGATGCAAAACTACCTCCTAAAAATAGCGATATGCTGATTGCAATGAATCAGTTTATTCCAGATTTAAATGATCGGTTGAAAAAGAGATATAAGAATGCAAAAAAACTCGGTAAAGAGCTTCTTGAAAGTCAAGCTCCCGTGGAAGTCCGACAGGAAAAAGCAAAGCCTAATGAGCCTTGTCCATGTGGTTCGGGTAAAAAATATAAGAAATGTTGTGCGTTAATGTTGAATTGATTTTTTAATAAACCATTGAGGCTTGCCCTCATTTACTGGTATTTAATAATGGCAAAAGAAA
>JABJCF010000009.1 GCA_018665625.1 Nitrospina sp.
AATTGGCATTTTTGTTTGTCTTTTTTTTCCCGTATTGATGCTTTTTGGACAAATAGATCTCTCGCTATCGAGCATAACAGGAGCACAATTGACGCCGACTGTATTTCGCACTTACCGTGGGCCGCATTTACTCATTTCAAAAGAATTTATTGATCCCGTAATAGCCAATTGGCTTCCCATTTCTATATTGGTTTCAATATCTATTTTCGCGGCGATGCGCATTGTGAAGGCTTTCTGGAACAAAAAAGAAAATTTGATGAAACCTTCTTACGGATCAATTCTAACTATTTTTGTCACAGCTATAATTTTCACTCAAACCCCGCAGTGGCTGGGTTTATACAAGGCCCCTCCTCCTGTTGAGTATGCTTTCATTGAAGGATATTCAGGGCTCGATAAAGCGCGACTATCTGTTTCAGAGGCAAAAGCTACTGAAAATTTTAGAAATTTTTTGGGGTTACCAGAGGGCGCAAGCTGGGTAGGCGATGATTTTCCTCTGGCTTATTCGTTTGACTTAAACACGGATAAAAATTCTGACAATTCTAAAAATTCACCCGATATCATTGTGTTGATGATTGAGTCTTTACGAGGAGAAAATGTAGGCTTTTTGCAAAAAGATAGATCAGAAAGCCCAACCCCCAACTTGGATACGATGGCAGAAAAAAGCATCGTATATCCTTTTTATATTTCAAATGGATTTCCAAGTTCGCCGGGGGTAATTGCATTTAATTGTTCTGCATGGCCTCATTATAAAAAAGAAATTATGACGGATTTTTCTGATCAGGATTTAGATTGTCTTCCTGACCGACTGGGAAGTTTTGGCTATCAAACATTTTATATAGGAGGAAACCCCGGTTTCGACAATCAGGATCTCTTTTTTAGACGATGGTATCAAAATATTTTTGCTGTGAAAGAGTTGGGTTCTGCGGTTTCTGATAAAAACATTATTAATAAAGCAATTGAGGTTATTGAAAAACAAGATTCGGAATCACCTGACAAACCGCTCTTTGCTTATATTTCTACTTCCAGCTCACACTACCCGTTTCAAATCCCTCCTGATGACACGAGTCCTTTACCAGACAAGCCTCTTTCAGATTATGAAAAATATTTAAAAATCCTGCAATACACTGACAAGCACATAGGAAATTTATTTTCATTTCTTGATAAGCGTAGAAAAAAGGACAACACCATTCTAATCATTCAAGGGGATCATGGTTTTTATGTTGACCTTAGCAAGACCACGGGACTACCCGTTAATGATGTGGTCTGGACATCAGCCATAATACAGGGCCCTGAAAAAATTTTAGGCAAACCACGTTGGGATTATAGAGCAGCCAGTGCTGTTGACATGCTACCTACGATATTGAAATTAATTGGAGACCGAAGGCCTTCAGCCGCTTTAGGCAATGATTTACTCGGGCTCCCAAGAAACAAGGTGCCTATGGCTGTGGCGGTTCGAACAGGGGGAATTCGAATGGATAAGGCTGGGAAAAGCTTGATCATTGACACCCGAAATCCTGGGCAGGCAAAAATCTACCCCGCCTTCCCTGAAAACTTATCGCCTAACTACTTACAGGAAAATGTTTTTGTGGACGAGGACAAAAAGAACTTCCAGGACTTCATTTTGTATTGGTCTTACTTAGTAGAAAAAAATAAGGTCTGGAATAATTCTGTCTTAAGCGAGATAAAATGAGCAAGGTTTGCATTAAAGGCTAGTGTCAGATTTCTTTTTATCACTAATGATTTCCCCCTCCTCAATCTTAATTATTCGGTCAGCCACGTCGAAATAAGAATCATCATGGGTAATCACCAAAACCACTTTGTTCATCTTTTTAAGTTCCCATATAATTTCTTTGTAGAACAGATTTTTGAATATCGGATCCTGATCTGCAGCCCATTCATCAAATATATAAAAAGGCTTATCTTCCAAAAAGGCTAAAAGAAGTGCCAATCTCTTACGTTGCCCATCTGACAAATCAATAGTCGAAAACTTGGAGTCCTTAATGGTTACTTTGTTGCTCAGGTGGAATTTAGAAAGGTAGGCTTCTACCCTTTGCTTAAGATTGGAGTTTTCCATCCAAAATAAATTTTCAAATAAAAAATAATCTGAGAAGGTCACTGAAAAATTTTGACGGTAACTTTCAATATTGTCTTGAGTGACCTCGGCATTCTCACAAAAAACCTTTCCTTCTTCTGGAGTGTAAAGCCCGCAAAGAAGTTTAACCAAAGTTGTTTTTCCACTCCCATTTCCTCCGGTTAAAAAGGTCACCTCGCCAGGCTCAAATTTCAAGGATAGAGGACCCAGTGAAAAATTCTCATCTTTATCAGCATGGTAGTATTTATGGGAAACATCTTTCAAAACAACCGTAAATTTTTCTTGAGACTTGGAGAAGGGAATGATTTCTGGCAATTGCGATGTGTTTGTGTCTAACGGGGTCAAGCCCATTTGTTCAATATGATTGAGGGAAATGTTTGTCTGCAACACTCTTGGAACAAAATCAATTAAACTGGAAGCAGGTTTTATTATAAGCAAACTGGTTAGCACGAATCCTCTTAAACTATTCGAATCAATTTCGCTAAAACCGGGAAACAAAAAAACAATACACCCAAGAATCAAGAACGCTCCCAGTTCCCCTAATCGATATAGAAATTTAACCATTAGCAGAACATTGGTATGTTCTTCCTTTAAGTTCTTAAAGGAGGGCTCAAGCTGTTGACATAAGAATGCTCTTTTCTTATTGTAATTGATTAATAAATCTTTAATCCCTCTAGTTAATGAATGAAAATGCTTATACAGATTATCAGTTTCGAGTCTAAATTTTTTTGCAGATTTCTCTGCGGAAGATATTGCATAACGTGAGAAAGGAAGAATAATCAAAGTTAAACATACACTGAAGAAAAGTAAGGAAATCGATAGATACCCCATATAAGCCAGACAGCCAAAAACCGTTCCCAAGCTCACGAAAAAACCGGGTAGCCCCTCTATCGTATACAATATGTATTTAAGATCTTCGGACAGGATTGTGAAATATTTATGGGAACCCGTCTTCTCAAATGATCTCAAAGGACTGGACAAAATTTGTTTGCTCAAAGTTAAACGAAGATTGTATAGAGCGAATTGAGACAGCTTGATAATTGCGTACTCAGATGAGAAACTGAAAATTCCATAACATATTACAAGGAAAAAAAAGCTACCTAATGCCCACGTAAGCAATGAAGATTGGCTCTCTAGTTTAAAATTTATCAACGCAATAATTCCGGGTGGGCAAAGCCCTGCTACAGCTCCTGCAATAATTGAAAATGCCAGATACTTTCTTGAAGTATTAAGGAGGAATTTTAAAATTTTCATTCTTGAATATTGATGATTTTTTTATAGGTAGGCGGTCTTAAAATAATTTAGCCACGGGTTAAATATAGCACTAAACTTTTAAATTTAATTTAACCAATGTTCAAAGAGTTTATATTAAATAACAACTCCTATTTTATTCGCGAGTTGAGAAGGAGTATTAAAAACATTGAAATAGAGGAGCGGATGGACTTGCTTCTTCATAGACCGGTCGGCCTTCTTCTGAGCTGGGGAGCCATCAAAGTCGGGTTGACACCGAATCTCATATCATTTTTAAGCCTACTTTGCGGGGTAACAGCTGGCACTCTGTTTTATTGGCAAAATAATTTTCAAGCGGCATTAGTGGGCTGTCTTTTTTTAATTTTCTCGGGCATTCTGGATACGGTTGATGGGCAGGTGGCTCGATTAACAAATAAATCAAGCCGTTTTGGAATGTACATTGATGGACAAGTTGATTATCTGGTCTTCACTGCTGCATACATCGGAGGTGTAGCTTACTTTTTACCGCATTATGGTCTTTGTATCGTTCTTCTTGCAATTTTCAGCGGTTTTCTTCATGCCGCGCAGACACAGGTTTATGAATTTTATAAAAATGAATATTCTTACCTCGGTTGCGGTGAGATAAAATATAAAAACAAACAACTCACAGAACTAAAAGAGGTTCTCCAGCAAGCAGACACACCATTTGAAAAATTTCTAGTCAGAAATCATATCAATTATGTCTGGAGACAAAACTTTTTCATACTACGAAAGGGGGAAAACCGTGACAGGTTTGTTTCTCTCCACAATGACCCCGTTTTAAGTGACAAATTTCGAATTGCCTACAGGAAAACTTACTACAGCTTCCTTTCATCCTTTGGCCTCTTTGGAGGACTTAATACACATCGCACTCTAATCATCATTTTCATTCTATTTGCGCATTTTGATTACTATTTACTTGCCAGTGTAGCTTTGACTGTCCCAGTCATTTTCCTTAGCTTCATGCAGGCAAAAAGCGACAGGATATTTCTTGAAAGCTTTTCTAAATAAGACGACACCCGATTTCAGCCAACTTCAACAATTGCTTACTAAAAACACTTTTGA
>JABJCF010000074.1 GCA_018665625.1 Nitrospina sp.
AATCGGTTTCCCCTGCCCATGCATGAGCACCAGACATCATGAACAGAAATAGGAAAACAAAAATTATCTGCCTAAAACAGGAACCCCTCTTGTTTTCAAAGCAAACATCAAACAGAATGTGTTGTCGTAAGTTTTGGATCATTCCATCAATGTAACATTTTTCTTTTGAGGCAAGGATGAATTATAGGAAATTTGGCAACACAAATTGGCAGGTATCTGAAATTGGATTAGGAACCTGGCAGTTGGGGGCTGACTGGGGAAATGTGGACGATGCTACTGCTGAAAAAGTTTTGTCCACCGCAGTAGACTCGGGAGTGAATTTTTTTGACACTGCAGATTGTTATGGCGAAGGCTTGTCAGAAACCCGATTGGGGAAATTTATTAAATCATCCTCTAAAAAGGTTTTCATCTCTACCAAGTTGGGCAGGTTCCCAAAACCCGGTGGAAACGAGAACTTTTCACTGGAACAGTTTCGCCTGCACACTGAAGGCTCTCTCAAACGCCTGGGTGTTGATTGCCTCGATCTCACTCAGGTTCATTGCCCCCCTACAGAAACAATTAAACAGGGAGAAATTTTTGACTGGTTACGGACTTTAAAAAAAGAAGGCAAAATCAAAGAATTTGGGCTCAGCGTAGAATCGATGGAAGAAGCTGAGTTGTGCCTACAACAGGACGGTGTCGCATCTCTCCAGATAATTTTTAACGTTTTGCGGCAAAAAGCCATTGATGCGATTTTTGATGAGGCATTGAAAAAAAAGGTAGCTCTCATTATAAGGCTACCCCTTGCCTCCGGCCTACTTTCAGGAAATTTTAACAAAGAAACTTCGTTCGCCTCCAACGACCATCGCAACTTCAATAAAAATGGCGATCATTTTAATGTCGGTGAAACTTTTTCTGGTCTCCCTTATGAAAAAGGCCTTGAACTTGTTGAAGGACTGGAAGAAATGGCTCCCAATGATATTCCTTTATCCCTCGTAGCTTTGAGATGGATTCTTGACTTTGAAGCTGTCTCTGTGGTGATTCCCGGATCAAAAAGCCCCGAACAAGTCCAACACAATTGTAAAGCCAGCAGTCTAGGGAAACTCACCCCAGCTCTACACGAAAATTTCAAACAATTTTACGAACAAGAAGTGGCTTCAACAATTCGCGGGAAATATTAATTCGACGGCATTAATTTTTTGAATAAAATATTATTCTCCTTATGAATATGAAGGTGCGTATCAAGTTCAAGTAACCGCAATTCTTCATACAAAAGATTAAAAGACTGACACCCGTCTTCAGGAGTTTTAAAATTCTCTGTTAAATCTCTAATTTGCTTCAGCAGTTCTCCCGCGCTGTCATGTTCCATCAGCATAACCCGAACAGGCCCTTCGGTTGCTGTCATGTCTGTTCCCAGACCTTGAGATTCAAGCTGTCTTATTAAAGGGAATAGCACCCTCTCTTCTTTCATGAGATGCGGTTCGAGATCTTCCCTTAAATGGGAGTAGGCCTTTTGCACAGATTTTAGTTCCGGGTGTCGTTCTCCATGAGCCGCCAAAACTTTTTCCAGCAAATCACTGATTCTTGGAAAGACCTTTTTTAGGTACTCATGATGTTTGGATTCAATGTGCAAAGTTAATTCGCCAGGATTGAGCACTTCCAGATCAACGTCCGAATCTTGGGAGGGACTTTGTAGTTGCATCAACCTTCCTAAAACTTGCTTAGGCTCCAACCCCTTTTCTTGGCAGGCTTTTTCCAGAGTGCTTTCGCCGCCACAACAAAAATCAATGGATAACTCTTCAAAGGTTTCCGCGCACAGGACATTGTTTTTTACAAATTCTGTTCTTTCAGAATGGGTTTTTGGTTTTTGTTTTTTATAACTCTCGTAAACTTTTGCACCGTCATAATCCACATATGCAATCCTTGCACTGAAATCAGTTCGTTCTAAAACTAAACTGTCGCCTCCAACTATTGCTGTGTGGTAAGGGTGGACCATTAGTGATTCAGATAATTTTTGAGATGTATTG
>JABJCF010000075.1 GCA_018665625.1 Nitrospina sp.
AATATCCGGCTGGTGACGTTGGCTCCTGAAGTTGAAGGTGCTATTGCTTTCATTGAAAAATTAGTTCAGGATCGAATCATTGTTTCCTTAGGGCACACAGCCGCTGACAATGAAACCATCAAACAAGCTGTAGATGCAGGTGCAAGACTTTCAACACACCTGGGAAACGGCACCTGTCCGGAGCTGCACAAAAACAATAATCCGATCATAGCACAATTGAGTGAGGACAGACTAAGCGCCAGTTTTATCGCGGACGGCTATCATCTTTCTCCGGATGTGTTGAAAGCCTATCTAAGAGCAAAATGTACTGAGCGAGTGATTCTGATAACAGATGCTACAGCCGGAGCAGCGGCGCCTCAAGGACGTTACAAGTTAGGAAATTCTGAGTTGCAGCGTGAAAAGGAACCCGTCATTTTAGACCCGCAAACATCCCGACCCGTAGGTTCTGCTGTAACGCTGGATCAGTGTGTGCGAAACGTAATTAACTGGTATGACATGCCTTTGAAAGAAGTCGTAAGCTGGGCAGCCGAAAATCCTCTCAAATTGCTCAACTCAGCAAAAGTTAAAACTCAATTATCAGCACTGGAGCAAACCGTTTGGTGGAAAGAAGAGGAAGAGGAGTGGCAGGTGAAAGCCGCTCGGAGCGGAAAATTTTTGTATAACGCATGAAAAGCAGAGTTATTTAAAGCTTAATCCAGAGTATCCAGTTTTGTCCACGAGTTCGTCAGGTTTTAGACCAGAGGCCAAAGATCTTGTATATTAATTTGAAAATGAGGGAGCAACCATGTTATTCTTCAGTTCGGGGTTTGAAACCATATGATGGTAACACGATATTTTAGAAATTATATGTATGTATTAGAGCGATGCTGAACAAATCCAGCAGTGATAAAGTCTGGACTGGTAAACGTGCGCTGACCATGATCGCGCTAATTGGTTGTATTTCAATTTACGGTATCACTAGCAGCCTATTAACACCTTTATTGTCGCTTATTTTGGAAGCACGGGGTGTTGGTACTACTTTTATTGGTGGGTTGGCTATGGCAGCTCCAACAGGACTCATAATTGGAGCTTTTATTGTTTCTCGGGTTATGAGAAATTTTGGAGGACGAAGTATCCTTCTTATTGGAGTAGTTCTTGAGATAGCTCTCATTTTCGCTCTTATGAACACCCAATCATTATTAGCATGGTTTTTAATAAGGTTCTTGGGGGGGATCTCAGATTCACTGCTATTTGTAGTAACTGAGACATGGATAGTGGAGATAACACCCAGTGAACACCGCGGACGAGTAATGGGTTTTTACAACTCTATACTGATGATGAGTTTTGCTCTAGGGCCCTTGACACTTTCATTATCAGGTACAAAAGGCTTCTTGCCATTTCTAATATGTATTGGTTTGCTAGGAGTGGCTGGATTGCCTTTGCTGTTAATTGAAAGTTATGTTCCGTCAAATAGAGACAAACCACGATTTGGTGTGTTTAGTTTTGCTTGCGTAGCACCATTGCTGGCATTGGCCTGTTTTGTTGTCGCTTTCCAGGATCTATCCATTACCAGCCTCATGCCAGTCTACGGATTAAGAATTGGAATGACCGAGTCTAATGCGACTTTAATGCTTTTTTTTGGGATCGCTGGTGGAGCCATCCTCCAGTTTCCAATTGGCTGGGCAGCAGATCACTTTGAACCACGAAAGGTCTTAGTAGCATGTGCTCTTTCTGGTCTGATCGGTAATGCAATCTGGCCATTTACAGCTTTTTCACCATATCTTTTATGGACAACTCTTTTTTTGTGGTGGGGGCTTTTTTCGGGCGTAACTACTGTTGCAATGATTCTCGCAGGGCATTGGTTCAGAGGTACTGAACTGGCAACTGCCATGGCGGCATTTGGAGTTTACTGGGGAATGGGGGCTTTTGTTGGCCCGCTAACTTCAGGGGCCATTATGGAATTATGGAATCCACACGGACTACCTTTGACACTGATTATTGTTGCAGGTCTTTTTTTCGTGATCAGCCTTTTTCCAAGGTTTTACAGACTGCCACAATCCAGAGAGTTTTCATGATAAAGCAGAGTGATTCCCTATCGAAGTATTCCTTTATCTAATACATGTAGATTCATAGATTATTTTTGTGCAGTTAAAATAGTTTTCCCTTTTCTGGCTTTTTTGCTCCAAACATCCAACTATCTTATGAAAATTATTTTAACAAATAATCACATATCCTGAACTTTAAAATCTTCGATAAAAGAATGATAAACAAAAAACAGGATTTAGCTTGACTATAATTTGTATTTGAGTCAATGTTGGATTTTATATAGTATATATTTCATTCAAATTTTAGTTTTTCAACTAATGAAATTTAAAACATCCCAAAATTTAACCACTAATTTTATTCTTAAAAATTATCAAGCTGAAGGATAATTATTAAGAATCTTCTCAAATATCCACCACATTCTAGTTAAATTTATATTCAAATAGAATGTAATTTTATTTAAATATTTTATTCAACAATACTAATTACTTAGTTCTTGAATTTTTATTCCCTTTTCTTGGAATATTATTGATGAAAGAGTAACGAAAGGAAATATGTTAGATCATAAGTGGTTTGATTTTTCAAAAAAAGTAGTAAATGAAATGGCATGTGTTAAAGAGAATGAAAATTTGCTTATATTAGCTGACACATGGACAGATTTAGGAATTGCAGAATTATGCTTTGAAGCTGGTAGAAATATTGGGGCAAAAGCCAATTTGCATGTATTTCCAATGATGAAACATAATGATGTTTCTGAATTAGATGAAATAGTATCTAATGCGATACTAGCTTCTGATGTAATAATAGGTTTGTGTGAAACAATGTTTATTGAAAAAGAAGCGACAAGAAGGGCTCGGGAAAAAGGTGCAAGAGTCAGTTCTACAATGTTAAGAGGGATGGAAGAATTTGCAATAGAAGGTTTATTGAATGTCGATTATGAAAAAATGCTACAGCAATCAAAGAAAATTAGTGAAATATGGAAAAAAACTAAATTGTGTAATGTAAGCTGTGATAATGGAACCAATATCTCTTTTAGTCTTGAAGGAAGGCCTGTGGATATTGGTGATGGGATTTCTGATAAACCTGGTGAGGCAGATTTTTTCCCTGGAGTAGACGTAAACATAGCACCCATAGAAAAAACTATTAATGGAAAAATAGTAGTAGATGGATGTATTGACCCAGGAAATGGAATTGTAGATGAATTAATAACTTTAAATCTAAAAAATGGAGTAATAACAGATATTGATGGGGGTAAGGATGCTAACCTTTTTTTGAAAAATTTAGAAAGTGCAAATGATGAAAAAGTTTTTCATTTATGTCACTTCACTTTAGGGCTTAATCCTGCTGCAAAAAAAAGTAACAATATGCATGAATGTGAACATGTAGTTGGTGCTGTCACATTTGGATTTGGCGATCAGGACCCAGGATTTAAAGGAACAGTTGGGGAGGCAAAATTACATTCAGATGTTGTAATTATGTCACCAAAAATAATTCTTGATAATGAAACACACGTTAAAGACAATAAAATTATTAATCTGTAAATGATATGGATACACTTATAAAAAATTGTAATTTAGTGAATTTGGAAAAAGAATCATGTGAAAAAGTGTCTTTAATAATTTCAGATGGTAAAATTGACAAAATTGTAAATTCTTTTAAAAATAACAGAACTGATATATTTACTATAGATTTAAAAAGTAAATATATTATGCCAGGTTTATGGGATGTACATACTCATATAGGTGATTTAATACCTGACCCAAATAATTTGTTAGAAACTGAGACATTACCTGAATATACAATTCGTGCAGGAAGAAATGCGATTGATGGTTTAAAAAAAGGAATTACAAGCTTAAGAATAGTAGGAGAAGATGGAGATGTATGTTTAGCTTGGAAAAAGATTTTTAAAAAGAAGGGGTTTCTAGGTCCAAATATATATACTGCAAGGAGGGCTATTTCGGCTACAGGAGGACATGGTCAT
>JABJCF010000076.1 GCA_018665625.1 Nitrospina sp.
CAACCTTGGTGGCAGGACCATTTATCTTAGCTGTTATGGCTGTTTTAAAATGGACGAAGAGAGAGTCAAAAAAGAAAAACCTTTATTTATCTTTGGATTGGAAAGGTAATTTAGGAGAATCAGATGGGTTTTTATTAAAATTTAATCAAGTGATAGGAAATCACGTATTGGTCTCTGACTTGCGCAGAATGGATGCCAGAGAAGAAGGATTGGAAGCTACATATTTTATCGATGTGAATCATTCGGAAGACTTATCAAAACTTGTTGATGATTTGCAAAATAATTTTGCAGGCATAGGTGTTACATTCATTGACCAGAATCAAATGCCTGGCGTTTAATAGTATGATTATTACTGATAAAGCTTCAAAAAATATTGCATGGTATGTGATTTTTTTCAAAGCCATCCGATCTTTCCCAAAATCACCTTTCAAACCTATTCCAGTTAAATTTCCCCCTAAATATTTTTTCATTACAATTATATCAACCATTCTTCTATGGACCCTTCTGCTATCAGCAATTATCTATCGCAATTCCTATAAGGATGATATTGGGAAATTGGCAGACTTATTGTCTTTCGAAGGTCGAAGAGAAAAGCATAGTCTGGGAATTGCAGTAAAGACCTTTTTGCTAGCACCTTATAATTGGATTTCTTCAAACTTGAACGCTGAAGAAACTCCCCATATTTATATTAATATAAAATTCAAACATTATCAGAAGCTTATTAAAAAACGTGAAGAAGCTTTGGTGCAAGGTTTTCTTGTAACAACACCTGATTCTTATATTCCTGCAACAATCCAGCATAAGGGGAGTACCTATAAGATTAAGCTTAGGTTGAAGGGGGACCTTCCAGATCATTGGCAAGGAGATAAATGGTCTTTCAGAATTCATATGAAAGGTAAAAACCACCTGTTTGGAATAAGACGTTTTTCCCTTCAAGATCCAAAGACTAGGGAGTTTGAAGGGGAGTCCATTTTTTTTGAGGCATTAAGACGGGAAGGAATTTTGGCGCCGAGCTATTTCTTTGTTGATCTGACAGTGAATGGTAAATACAAAGGCGTAATGGCTTTTGAGGAGCATTTTTCAAAAGAATTGTTGGAGCGACAAGGACGTAAGGAAAGCGTTATTTTGAAATTTGATGAGTCTCATATGGCACTTGACCGGAACGGCCCATTTGAATCATACAAGAATAGTCTAATCGTACCTTTCCGATATAACAAAATCAAAAAGTCTGAGGTACTTTCCAGAGATCTGGAAACCGCAACAGGTCTTCTTCGAGGGTTTTCAAATGGAACTCTCTCAAGTTCACAGGTATTTGATGTTGAGTTAATGGGCCGTTATTTGGCTGTTGCCAGTATTTGGGGTGCTTGGCATGTTACTCGTTGGCATAACTTACGTTTTTACTACAATCCCATTACTGCAAAGCTAGAGCCAATTGGGTACGATGCCTATTTACAATATTTTAAGCGTGTTTCAGTAAACCCTTACAAAAACCCGATTACTGCGGCTATATTAGAAAGCGATCTTGCAATCAGGCCGATTTATGAAGCAACCTTAAAAAAGCTGAAGAGGGAAGCTGAAAATAGAGTTTTAGAAGATTGGGTGAAGCCTCTTCAGGAGCGAAGCCTTAGAATTTTGCATAAAGAATATCCGCTTCTAGGGGGAATCAACCTTTTTGGGATGGCCGAGGCCGCATCCGAAGCTCTAAAAAGAAATGAAGCGGTACACGGTAGATATAATAAAATTTTGTCTGTAAATTTAATTAAAAATGAAAGAGGACGTTATCTAGAATTGGCAAATCATATACCGCAAAAAATTTTTATAACCAATATAGAACGGTTTAATAGGAAAACAGAGCAACAATTACCCTTGAGCATATCATCGGCTTATCCATTTTCTCTTCCCCGTACACCTGCCAGGACGTCACCGCACATCAAAAGGATATATATAAAAGATGCAGATGAAAGTCAAGGTTCAAAGTTTCTGGTTACGGCTAATATTGAGGGTGATGATAAGAAATGGATTGTTGAGGATACTCCTTATTTCCCTGTAATAAAAAAAAGTATTTTCCCTTCGGTATCCCTCAAGCAAGCCTTGAAACATCATCCATTTTTAATTCATGATTTGAATTCTAATTCTTTAACCATCAAACGAGGACATTGGATAGTCAATGAACCTTTAATTATACCTTTAGGTATGTCATTGACTTTCCCCAAAGGTACGACTCTTGAGTTTAAGTCTTGTTCGGGACTTATTTCTAACGGCCCTGTTTATATTAATGGGACTTTGGATGAGCCGGTTATTTTGAGAGGAAGCGATGCTGAACCAAGAAATAAGCATTGGCAAGGAATTGCTATTATTAATAGTAAAGAAGCTTCGGTATGGTCAAATGTTGAAATAGAAAATACTGCTGGGATCAGTATGCAACGATGGCTTTTATCTGGTGGAGTCAATTTTTACGAGTCAAATATAAAAATGGATCATGTGCTGTTTAATGGAAATAGATCTGAAGACGCGCTTAATATTGTGCGATCAAAGTTTGAATTAAATAATATTACGATAAAAAATACTACCTCTGATGCTTTTGATTCGGATTTTTCTAAAGGCAGTATTACAAATAGCGTGTTTAAAAATATTGGTTCGCTAGGTGGCGGAGATGGTATTGATGTTAGCGGATCAGAGGTTACGGTTATTCAATCAATATTTGATAATATTTCGGACAAGGCTCTCTCGGTTGGCGAAAGTAGCACTATGAAAGCAAGTGGTTTGACAATTAAAAATATAAGTATTGGGGCCGCAAGTAAGGACGGCTCACAATTATTCATAACGGATTCGAAAATTAGGGGAACAAAAAAGGCCGGCCTCATGGCCTATATTAAAAAATTAGAATACGGTCCGGCAAAGATCACAGCTGATGAATTGGAATTTTATTCTGTAGAAAAGCAGGCCATTTCGCAAGAAGGAAACAAAATTCTCATCGATGGAGTTGAAGTCTCGCCAGAAAAATTAAAGGTAAAAGAACTATATAGCAGTACTTCCAAGTTATGAGTATTTCAAACTCTATCCTCCCACGTTATGAAATCAAATTTATTGCCGAGCCTTTTGAACGGTTCAGGATTTTGAACTGGCTACGCCACCATCAGTTATGTTTGGGAACAGAATATCCTGATCGAAAAGTCAATAACATCTATTTTGATTCCTATAATTATCAGTCCTATTGTGACAATATTTATGGGTCTTCCGTTAAATCAAAAGTAAGGTTTCGCTGGTACGGAACATCGGAGGTACCTAAAAATGGTTATCTTGAAATTAAATGCAAACGTAATCAATTAAATTGGAAGCTGATTTATAAGATTCAAGGGGAACTTGAAAAAAATGGTTGCGACTGGCGTAACATTTGTTCTGAAATTCGCCGGCAACTACCTGCGGAAGCAAAGGAATGGATCGAGATGAATCCCCTGCCGGTTTTGATCAACCGATACAACAGAAAATATTTCATTTCCAGAGACAGGAAAGTACGTGTGACGGTGGATACCGATTTAAAAATCTACGGTCAGTCAAAAAAACAATCCCCTAACTATACCTTTAAAACCAATATGCCTAACGTTTTGGTCCTAGAAGTCAAATTTTCCCGTGAATACCGAGACTATGTTACCCATATATTGGGAGATATACCCTTGCGAGGTAGCCGATTTTCAAAATATGTGTCGGGAGTCCTCTCCATAAATATCCTATAGGAGCCAGTTAGATGCGGGTTTTCCTAGATTACTTGGCATAAAATTAATACTAGTGCTTGGAACCCCAACTCTCCTCGATCGCCACCAGTTCCTGACGTATTGCCCAATGCGTCTAACAGTAGCACCTTGCTCATAAAGCTGGATCTTACGTTCAAGAAGGTTTGCTAG
>JABJCF010000077.1 GCA_018665625.1 Nitrospina sp.
AGCTACGAACGCACAGCGGTTGAGAAACTATCCAGAGGCAAACTTAAAAAGGTTGTTAACTTAAAAATAAAGAAATAAATGAAAGCTAATCCAAAGAAGAAAAAGAAATCAAAGGGTAAAATTTCTCCACCACCTGTACCGTCTGAACCCATCCCTCCCGAATGGTTAGATTTAGTCCCCGACCACCCTGAAATAACGTTACCCGATATTCTTAATAATGCTGAAGATAGTATTGCAGTCATAATAGGCAACCAACCTTCAATGGAAGAGTTAATAAATAACGCCAAAAAGGGAGATAAGAAGTCATTCCTTAATCTTATAAAAATTAATACTTCTGCCCATCCTTTTGATGACAAAGAAGATTCAACTTTAATAATTCCTTATATAAAAGCTGATCGTGATTTCTATGAACAAGAGTGGGTACAAAAAATACTAGTTAAGGAAATAGAAGATGAAGAGTTTATGAAGGATTTTTGGAAGGCAGTTTTTTCTAGACAAAATAATACATTATTTAAATCAACAGCAAGTGAACTCAAACGTTATATTTCAATTCGGAAAAGTGAATGGGCTAGGCTTGGGGTGACGATAACTGATATCAAAAAAGAACTGCAAAGCAAAAAGATGCTAAGCATGGAACTGAGGGCCAAGGGCACATTGGAAAAGTTTCTAGAGCGTTGCGGTGTTAAAAGGCCCAAGGCACATGGTCGACCTAGGAAAAAAAATACGACATAAAATTTCCAATTTTTTGTCTATTTTTAGTTTTAATTTGGGTTGGTATGTTGAAGGTATGGAGGCAATAAAGCCTCTATGCCTTTTTTTATTTGGGGAGCATAAGATGATGATGGACGACTATGATTTATTAAATAACCTACCTGAAAATCCAAGGCCTCTCTTCTTTAGGCGTACCGATGCAAAAAAGTTATTTGGAATATCGCCAAGACAATTGGAAAACCTTGCCATGGAACGCAAGGGACCCCCGTATTACCGCTGTGGGAAATTTACCATTTATTCCGTTACGGACTTTGTTGAATGGCTAACACAACACCCTATTAAAACCAACAGTAGGGAGGGTGGACAATGAAAACGTTTGCTGACGTCGGAATCTATATTGATGAAAGCAAAGGTGGCAACCAAAAAATACCATGCCCTAAATGCTCATCTAGCCGTAAGAATAAAGCTGACCCATGTCTTAGCGTTAATGTGCAAGACGGTCTTTACAAATGCCATCACTGCGATTTTAAAGGTTCTATCAAAAATAGTGACCATAGGAGTAGTAAAAGCAAAATCGTAGAAACTTATGACTATGAAGACCAATCTGGTAACTTTACTTATCAATCAGTACGGTACATTCCGAAGTCCTTTCGTCAACGTCGACCCGATGGTAATGGTGGGTGGATATGGAATCTCAAAGGAGTTCAGCAAATCCCCTACCGCCTTCCAGAACTAATTGCTAGTACCGACTCAGTTTATATCGCTGGTGGTGAGAAAGATGTTGAGTCTCTGGTTAAGCATGGATTAACAGCCACCACAAACTCTGGCGGTGAAGGTAACTGGAAGCCAGAGTTCAATAATTATTTAATTGGTCGAGATGTTGTCATCCTTGAAGATAATGATTCAAAAGGCCAGAAGCATGGACAGACGATTAGTGAAGGACTAATGGGAATTGCCAAGACTATTAAGATCGTACGTTTTCCAGAACTTCAGAAAGGTGGTGATGTTTCGGATTATCTCGCCAACCATAGCAAGGATGACCTTATAGCTCGACAAAAAGAAACATCTCTATTCTCTGGGTCATACTCTGAGTATTTCAATGACGGTGATGAAGACTGTTCAGAAACCGAATGGGAAACCCCCATCCCGTTTGATCGCATGGAAACTCCAGAAATAGATTCCAGTTTTCTCCCTTCGTGGCTTGGGGATTACGCCAAGGCCGTCAGCGATAATACCCAGACGCCCTCTGCTATGGCTACTCTAATGGGATTGTCGGTAATAGCAACTTGTGTTCAAAAACGCTTTGTAGTCTCTCCTTATGGCGATGATTATATCGAGCCTCTTTGTGTTTGGACGGTAACAATATTGCCCCCCGCAACTCGCAAGACGGCTGTTTTGAATGCTATGACAGCCCCGCTATCTGAGTGGGAGTATGAAAAGACAATCGAGCTAAAAGAAGAAATTGCCGAAAACGAAACGATTAGAATGGTCAATGCCAAAACAATCGACCGCCTTCAGAACGAAGCATCCAAGTGTAGCAACCATGATGAGCAAAAAATGCTTTTACATCAGATCAATGAATTAAAACTTAATACTCCTGAAGAAATCTACCCACCCAGATTATGGACGGGTGACGTTACTCCAGAAAGGTTGCAAAACCTTTTAGCCGAGCATGGCGAAAGAATGAGTGTGTTGAGTGATGAAGGCGGAATCTTTGAAATTATGAGTGGTCTATATAACAATGGACAGGCGAATATTGATGTCTTTCTCAAAGGACACGCAGGAAGCTCTGTCCGTGTAGATCGAGGCAACAGGGAAGCACACATGGACTCTCCTGCACTGTCATTCGGTTTGACAGTTCAGCCTGAGGTTGTCTCACAACTCAGTCAGGGTAACAAAAAACATTTCCGAGGGAATGGAACACTGGCACGATTTTTATATGCCTTACCCAAAAACAATGTTGGGGAAAGGGACATTACTCAAAGACAGCCTATCTCAGAAACAATTAAAAAATCTTACCACGCTGGTATATTTCACTTATTGGACTTAATGGACAAAATGTACAGTGAGCAAGGGAAACCACAGATTCTAACGCTGGATCATGAAGCCTATGGGTCGTGGGTGACGTTCGCTCAGTACATTGAAATCAACCAAGGTGTGGGCAAAGAGTTTGAGTCCATTCAGGACTGGACTGGGAAATTACCCGGTGCTTCTCTGAGAATTGCTGGACTCTGCCATGTTGTTGAGCATGGTGATAGTAACCTAATTATCAATCAAGAAACCATGGAGAGGTCGCTTGATTTGTGTGAGAAGTTGATAATCCATGCACAGCCTACCTTTGAACTTATGGGAAGTGATCAGGTATATGCGGACGCTCAGTACGTTCTAAAGTGGGTGATTGAACAGGCTGAAGCATTCTTTAAGCGTAGCGAATGCCAGCAGGCACTCAGAGGCCGATTCAGAAGAGTTGATAGACTTATCAAAGCACTGGAAGTGTTGAGCGAGAGAAATTATATTTCCC
>JABJCF010000078.1 GCA_018665625.1 Nitrospina sp.
AAGGAAGATGTTCCCGGTAAATTGCGTTCCTTTCCTCTACCATCTAACCACGCAACATAGATAGTTCCATCAGGTCCTACTTCCATAGATTGAAATGAATGATAAGTTTTTTCGTTATCATCATTGACCTTAATAGAGGGCAAAAAGCTTCTTCCAAAATTCATGGAGCGAGCAAACTTCAAATCATTGCCTCCCGACCAAACAGCATATTTACCTATTCCAGGACCTTGTCTTAAAATGGGGCCGTTTTCTCCATGAGAGCTAACTTCTCCTTCTGTGTCGTTTATGCGATATGACTTTGAAAAAGTGTCTCCAGTATTGTGAGAATTAGTGAAAAAAAGATCCTGCCCCTTGCCATTTTTACGGGACGCATAAATAAAATTCATTCCTTCTGATGCTTGCAAAAGCAATTGCAATCCATTGCCTTTATCGACAATCTTGGGTTTTGTCTCCCAATCAACTAATTTTTTTACTTCCAATAAATCTATGCTGTTTTCCTCTTTTTTATCACCAGCAAATACGAAGTGTTGATTACATACAAAAAAGAAAACTGTAAATAAAAGCAAGAAGCACCCAAAAACATTTGATGTTTTTTTTATATTCAACATTTCTCCTTACCTTTCTTTACTTATAAAATAGATGGTCGATACTTGGCCTTATATTCATAGACCAAGTATCGACATGCGTACTTGTTAGGAGGAGTCAAGTACACATTCTTTAATTAAAATTAATACGTACCCCACCAAAAAAACGTCTCAAATCACCTGAAAAAAAATTGGAACTTGCATCAGTGGTTGTGGCGGCTGCAGTAAAATTGGAAATATATTTTTTGTTCAATAAATTTCTCCCTTCAAAAAACAAACTTACTTTTTTATTCACATCATATCCTGCACCTGTACCGATAATGGCATAGCCAGGTACTTTGCTTGTATTATTGAAGTCAGTATCCGCTTTGCTTGCTGCCAGCATATTTAAGGCTATAAACCAATTATCCTTATGTTCATAACGGAGTTCGGCGTTATAAAAATGGTTTGGCTGTCCGGGGATTTCGTTGTCATCAAAATTGACATCGTCCTCAAAATAAAAATTGCTGTAGGTATAGGCGTTCCACATTTTTAACCTATCCCCCTCCATCAACAAGTTTTCACCAAGTTGAAGCCCCACACCAAGTTCCACTCCTTGATGAACCGTACTATCCGCATTAAAAGTGGAATCTGTAAAAGCACCTGCAGCCCTAAACCTCAATAACTCATCATCAATCTCCGCATGATATAAGCTTAAATCCCATGCAATCGGACCGTGTTCCCCACGTGTTCCAATTTCATAGGTCCATGCTCGTTGATCCGCAACGGGACTGAAGCCCACCGTATTTCCCTGAGTAATATTTGAAAAATCAGGAGCTTCAAAACTTTTACTGATGTTCCCAAAAATTTGAATTTTTTCTACGGGCTTGTAGAGAAAACCGATTTTTGGGTTTAGGGATTCAAAATCAGCACTGGCGGTATCCGTTGGGGTTCTTTTGTCAAACACATCGCGACGGGTCCAGGCATATTGCAGGGTTGTTACGAGTGAGAAATTAGGTTTAATAAAAAACGAATTTTCTCCATAGAGCACAATATTTTGCGCGGCCTGGTCAGCATTGGAGGTATTTCGACCTGCTACTCCAGCATTATTGCTCCACCTCTTGGCATTAATATCTCCAAAGTGGGTAGTAATACCAACTTGATACCGGTTTAAATAATCGCCTAAAGCATAAGACCCAGAGTTTTGGGTATAAAGACCGTAGTTAACACTTTCCTGATCAATCACGCCAACAACAGATAGGATTGGATGAAATAAATCCTTGTAAAAAATGAAAGCACCAACGTCCATTTTATGACCTTCACCCAAGTCGATTGTTGTCCTATTTGAAAGGCGGTAGGAATTTATATTTCGTTGTTGATCATCAGAAATAGCGATGTTTCGTGCGGCTTCAGGGTTAGTAAATACCTGATTTTGTGTTAGGGAATCTGGCAACTCAAGTTTTATATGGTTAGCAGAAAAATAGAATCTAGTTTCAATCTGGTCTGAAAGTCTTAGACCAACGTTTGTGTTGAATTTGATATTTTTCTGGTCCGAATGTTCTCGGAACCCGTCACTTGTGGTACCTGTCAAACTTACAAACAAATCAGAGCCACTATCAAAGACTTTCCCAATTTGATAATTCCCACGAAATGTATCGTCAGAACCCGTTTCAAAACGCACCTGGTGGCCCGGACTACTATGACCTGTTTTAGAAATCATGTTGATGGAGCCTCCCAGGGTGGTTGAACCAAATTGCATGGCATTACCGCCTTTATAAATTTCAATCCGCTGCAAAGCTAGAGTATCTACTTCCTGAAAATCCCCAGCGCCATCTGCGGAGCCAAATGGCACTCCGTCCTGATGACCTGTCAGTCCCTTTTGGTGGAAACTCCGTTCCAAACCGGAGCCTCGAATGGAAATACGGACTTCTTCAGCGAAACGCTTGGTAGCATATACACCTGGAACGTGACTGACTGTATCCTGAAAATTAAGGCTATATTTTTCTTTAAAAACTTCAGAACCAACTACATAAACCCCACCTGGAGTCCTCTGAATCTTTTTTTTTGCTTCAAAATTGCTAGGAATCGTCAATGTTCCAGGAAGCATGCCAGCAGGTACTCCAAAATCTGGAATGGGAGCTGCAATAACCACCTCTGGCAGAATCGATCCCTGATCTCTTTCATCGGCATAGACAACAAACGATGAAAAAAGAATTAAGGTGAGGCTTAACACAGTAAACTGAATTTTACTTCGTACAAAATAAAGCACAGATATTTCTCCAATCAGATAAACATTGTTCTTTAATCCGCGCAAAACTCATTACCAACTAATTTTTTCGGAAAGAAAAAACCAACGCAACAAACTCCCGTAAAATTAGAAACAGGGACAGAAAATTTGCGTGTATGAAATTCGCGCTATTTTTTTTGGATTTTTTTCTTGGGATTAAAGAACTTCTGGAGGAGGGTCCTGCGAATTCAGTTCCAGCTGAGTGGCTGAAAAAATTACTGCAAACAATTTAAAAGAGATATGGTTTGAATCTACAAGAGAAGAGAAATTATCAATATTATCTTTATGAAAAGACAATGACGGTACCGTTCCGGTTGTTTTACCGCCACAGTCAACAGAAAGTCGATGTGTTTTATCTTTATCTAATGGCAGGCCTGTGTTCGGACAAAACTCACCCTTATGCTGGTGGTTATTCAATAGACAGTGCGCCGGTTTCCCTTCTTGTTTATTATCAAAAGGAGATGCAACGGAAGAATCGTGCCCCTCATGGTGATGTTGATGCGTACCGGCAAAAGCACCGGAAGCACCCATAAAGGTGACCAGGAAAATGAATAAAAATATAATTTTTAGACGGGACATGAATATTTATTATTTATAAGTTGCTCGCAATATAAGCACTTCTTAATAAAAATGTCAAATCCGATAATATTTAATTGGCTGAATTATTTTCTTTTTTGGCTTTCAATCGATAATTGATTTTGAAATTCTTCCATTTCCTCCTTAGTGTATTGAAAATGGAAACTGAAATAATTTGATGACTTATTTTTCATAAACCGAAGGATTTCCACATATTTTCCAAATTTAAGGGCCAGTTTTTCCAAAACATCTGAAAGTCCTGAACTCCCCCCGCGAGCTCTTTTCAAGCTTGATGCAGCAGAATTATAATAGGCCCCACCTTTGTCAAAATAAGTTTCACCTAAAATATTACTGTTTTGGCTAAATAGTCCTAAATGAAAGAGTAGGAAATCTGCATTGATACGGAATACACGATATACATCAGATGCATTTTCAAAGCGGGTCGCTAACTGCCCCGCATCCGATGATGTGTTGACTAAATAAGAACTATTTGAAACGGATTTAGGATTAACCATTTCCGCTAAAGATAACGTTATGTATTGATTGATATCTTCTTCGTAATTTAGCTCGTTGTTTTTTAATTCCTGCCAGTGAGTGTTTTTCCAATCCGAATCCCGTTGATCCTCTAAAATGGGATCATAATTGGAGTTGGAAGGCTGGTTACTATCAATTCGTGCAGTTAAGAAGTGGTTGGAAAAAAAAGATTCTGTGGTATCTGTTTCTAATGAATCGGAATAAATAAAGTTTATCGGCATAAAACCTCCAATTTGTATCTATTCATTGCTCTAATTCTCTAATCTATCTTCACACTAAACTCTAATTTTGCAATGGATTTTAATAAATCTTGATAAGTTTGGCAGCAAGCCGTGGAGAGTGCTAACGGAAGATTAAATCAAAATGTAAGGGAAGGAAGGAAATGACTCTTTAAACTAGCCATTTTTTTTGAGCAAGACCAAAAACCTCATCATAAATCTTTTTAACGGGTAGTTTTTTCTTTAGAGCTGCTTTTTTACAATCTTCAAATTCTGGTGTGGCTTGAACCGTTTTACCATCCAGTTTTCCAATTTTTATTTTTATTAAGCCATACGCAGTTTTTAGTTTTTGAATATCACGGTCCAGGGTTAACCGATCAACTTCATGAAAGCGCACACCAAAAGAAGATGTCTCAGTAAGAAGAATTCTGGATAATATATCTTTGTTACTTGCCTTGGAAAGCACAGAAATTTTTGTCGCGGGTCGATTTTTTTTCATGACGATCGAAGAAAAATAGACGTCAACAGCGCCTGCTTTAAAAAGAGATTCCATAACAGGGTCAAAAATTTCAGGGTTCATATCATCGATGTTCGTTTCTATTAGGAAAAGACTATCGGAATCCTTTTGAACCAAATCTCCAAGAACAATTCTTAACAAGTTGGGCAGAGAAGAAATTATGTGGCCCCCTGCCCCATAGCCATCGTCAATAATAGTCATAGGCGGCAGGGATAAAAACTTGTCTGAATAAAAACCTATCATTGCGGCACCCGTGGGTGTTGTGAGTTCTTTCTTCACCCCGCTTGAAAACACGGGAATTCCTTTTATGAGTTTAAGAGTTGCGGGAGCAGGAACAGGCAGCCGACCATGAGCGCAATCTACAAAACCCTCTCCAACATTCAGGGCCGAAGAATATATCCTATCCAACTTTAATGATTCAATAGCCCAGACGCCACCAACGATGTCGACAATGGAGTCAACACCCCCTACTTCGTGAAAGTGGATTTTTTCAAGGGTTGTATTATGAATTTGAGCTTCAACCTTGGCGATTCTTTTAAAAATCTCTATTGAATTATTTTTTACTGCGGAAGGTAGGTCAGACTGTCCAATTAATTTCCTGATGTCTGAAAATTTGCGATGCGGGTGAGATTGTTTGGGGTTATCGACTTCTACAATGATTTGGGTGCATGCCAATCCATTTCTTTGTACTTGTTTGGATTTTAGTTTATATCCCTTTAGATCAATTTTTTTTAA
>JABJCF010000079.1 GCA_018665625.1 Nitrospina sp.
ATTCTTTTCTTTCATCCATTGGCAAGCATTACACCAGCCTCTTTCATCAAACTTAATACGGGGCCGCGTTGACATATTTAAACAATTTGTACACCAAAAAACCTTTTTGCTCATAAACCTCTCCTAATATTCAATCCGATTTACCGCCATCCAAATTCTATACATTGCAAATTCTAAATAAATGCTCCACGCGAAAGAAAGGGAAAAACTCTAACATTTCTTAAGCGCAATAAAATGCGGGATAATAATTGCCACCCATCTCGCAATAATATCTTAAATACTTGAATAAAAGGGGTGTTTCAAATAATACAAATGGGGTAGCAATGGAGTGGATTAGGTCGATCGACTCTACCGTTGGTCGCAAACCGAACGCGGGATTTATCCTTTTGCAGTCCAGCGATCACTATTAAAAAGCATCTGTGAACAGACGTTTAAAAGTTAAAATAAACCTCCCTGAATATTCGTCTATAAAGGTCTCCATTTTTTGAGAACCTTATTATTTTACTGTGATTCTATACTTTTGAATAATGATGTGCACCCTTTATTTATTTGCTACAAATTCCTTTGTTCAGGGTAATAAGTTTATTATTGACGAAACAGGGTAAAATCCTCGAGAATGAGTTCGAAGATTTTAAGAAACAGAAAAAAATTATTTTTTTGTGATAATTCCTTGTGTCAACGCTACTTACAGATACAAGCTCCATGTGAAATTGTGTACAATGGGACTCTGGCATAAATTTAAAATGTGGGCCCCTATCTTCATCATTCGCACAACGGTTAAAAATTGTTAAAAATAGCTTGTATTACCTTGCCAGATAGGCTTTGCAGGGACCAACCCAATGATTAAAACAAAAAAATCTTTGAATATAATATTATGTGATTTGACCTACGACACAATTATTCTCGTATCAGACACCATGCCCGTCAATATTGGTTTTGTGGGTTCTTATGTAAAGAAAAAGTTTGGGGATGAGATTAATCTTTCTCTTTTCAAATATCCGAAGTCGGTCATAGAAGAAATAAAAAATAATCCTCCTGACGTTATTGCCTGTAGTAATTATTCATGGAACAGTAATTTGTCAGAACATATTCTGGGAATTGCCAAAAATGCTAATCCTAATGTGATAACAGTACAGGGTGGCACAAATTTTCCGCACGAAGATGAGCAACAAAAAGAGTTTTTAATCGCACGGCCTAATACTGATGTCCATGTTTTATTTGAAGGTGAAAAAGCCCTTGATAATATTATCCAGCGAATTTTTGACAGCAATATGGACAGGAGGGAAATTTTCAATTCCCCCATTGATGGAACAGCATTTCTTAGTTCAAAGAGAGAGTCCACTTCTTCCCCTGATTTGGTTAAAGGAAATTTTATTGAAAGGTTAAAGAATTTGGATGATATACCTTCTCCATATTTAACCGGCATAATGGACGTCTTTTTTGACGGGAGATTAACACCTTTTTTAGAAACAAATAGAGGATGCCCTTTTAAATGCTCCTTTTGCCATACAGGCAATGATTATTTCCAAAAGACAAATACTTTTTCGACCGATCGAATTCATGAAGAGATTCAATTTATTGGTCCTCGAGCTCAAAAGCTAGGCATTACTAATTTGCATATTGCGGATACTAATTTTGGTATGTATCCCCGAGATCGCGAAGTATGTTTGGCGCTAAAAGAAAGCAAAGAAAAATATGGTTGGCCATTACAAGTTATGGCTACGACTGGAAAGAATAATAAAAAGCGAGTAGTAGAAATTACCGGAATTTTAGGAAATATGTTTGCGGTAAATATGTCTGTGCAATCTATGAACGACAACGTGTTAGAAAAAATTAAAAGATCCAACATTAATTTAGATGATTACATTGAGGTTAATAAGAGTTTGCAACAAAATGGCCGATCAACAAAGGCTGAGATTATCCTGCCTCTTCCCGGAGAAACAAAAGAAACCTTTTTGCGTGGCATAGAAGATTTAATCAACTCGGAGGTATCTTCTTTGACCATATACACACTGATGCTTTTAAATGGAACGGAATTTAAAAATACCCAGTACAGGAAAGAGTTCGATATAAAAGGACGCTTCAGAATTGTTCCCTTGAATTTTGGAGAGTATGAAGGTAATAAAATTTTTGATTTTGAAGAAGTTGGAATCCAGACAAAAGATATGTCGTTTGACGATTATCTCAATTTGCGCGGCTTTGCTTTAATGATTGAATCTTTGATCAACGGCAGAGCTTTTGAGGAGTTTTTCCTGTATTCGGAAAATTTGGGAGTGGGGCGTACAGAATTTTTGAGAAGAGTGTACGACAATATAAAAAATGGCCCAAACTCTATCCAAAGAAATTTAGAAGGTTTTCTGGAAGAAACAAAAAGTGAGTTATGGAA
>JABJCF010000080.1 GCA_018665625.1 Nitrospina sp.
CCTTAAAATCTCTTCGACCTATTGCGGAGACTCAAGACAAACTTTATTTATTCCGCTCATTTGACCCTCAAAACAATGGCGACCTTGAAGTCCCAGACCCTTATTATGGCGGCGACAAAGGGTTCCAGCTCGTCTACGAAATGGTTGAGAGAACTTGCCCTAAAATTTTAGAACACCTGAAAGCAAAGCTCGACTCGTGAAGGACGAATTAAACAAATTGTTGGAACCCCTATTTGGGGCCACAATTGAATCTTCCTATTCAACAGGCGGGGGAAGCATCAATCAAACTCAGGTGCTGAAATTAACCAATGGGGAACGTGTTTTTATGAAGCAGAACTCGAATCCTCCCACCGATTTTTTTTTGGCCGAAATTAAAGGGCTGAAACTGCTTGCTCAGGCCAAGAAAGGACCAAAAATCCCTAAACCCATTGCAGTCCAATCCAGCCCTCGTCCTACATTTCTTTTAATGGAGTACATAGAAAACTCCTCTGAAGGCAAAAACTTCGCAGACCAGTTTGCCCAATCACTGGCTGAACTTCACCGTATGACCCAGGAAAGTTACGGGTTGGATCACGACAACTATATAGGAAACACTCCACAAAAAAATGCTCTGGATAAAGATGGAATACATTTTTTCCGAGATCAGCGAATTAATTTTCAAAGAAAACTTGCCCGACAGAAAGGGTTACTGCCTGCTTCTGTCGACAAAAAACTCGATTCCCTTTGTGACAATCTGGAAAAGTATTTGAATATCTCAGGAGAGAAACCCGCACTAATACACGGTGACCTATGGTCTGGAAACTATTTTCCCGACTCCCAAGGCAAGCCCTGTATTTTTGATCCTGCAGTCTATTATGGGTTGCGCGAAGCAGATATCGCTATGACAGAGCTGTTTGGAAGGCTGCCCCAAAGGTTTTACGATGCTTATGACGAAACGTTTCCGATGAATCCCGGCTATTCAGAAAGAAAAGACCTATACAACTTATACCACTTATTAAACCACCTGAACCTTTTCGGCAGTTCCTATTTATCATCTGTAGAACAGGTGTTGCAGCGTTATATAAACTAGGTGGGGAGACACTGCTGGAGGCTGAGGCAGAAGGGCTATGCCCTGAAGAAATGTTTGCAGGCTAATAGTAAAAGGCCAGACGTGTTTATTAGGTTGATGGCCATAGACCCATTAACCGCGGCGGTACGCCGCTAGAATCCACCGCCGATTTTAGCGATGAAGGTATTCAATTCTCTTTCTACTGAGCCATCCCAATTTTTCATTTCTGTGGTCAGGGTAGCCAAAGCCGACTTGCCGGCACTTATTTCCAAGGCATCTGCAATACTAACCAGAATTCGGGTGCCATATCGTTCCACCAACTCATGCTCCTCTGCAGCTCGAAAAGCTATATCTGGCCCCAGAATCATTGCCCAGGCCTGGATTACAGATATTTGGGTGGATTCTCTGAAACGAAGCGAATCGAGCTCTTCCATATAGGTTCCCGGATCCATTTCACCCGATTCAAATCTTTCAATTAACTCCTTTAAACTTCCCCCTTTAGATTCAACTTTTTGAAATATAAATTCAAACAACTTTGCTTCATATTTCTTCAACTCTTCCATGTTCCATGGACACTGAAACTCAAGTTCCAGATCGGAACCGGCTTTCCTAGCCTCTCTTTCAATTTTATAAAGGCAATTCGGGCACCTCTTGCCTGCGTCGTGGTTGAATTCTCCACTACAGTGGCAAGGGGCCAAAACACTTTGAAGAGCGAGTGCCAGCGCTTCTTTTTTAAAACCTAAAACCTCACGAAAGGCCACCCGAACTGGATTAGCACGCGCTATGTGGTTGTAGTTCGAACAACTCGAACAATAAATCTCATAGGAATTCTTATCTTCCGCCGGCTCAATAATCGGCTCGAAGATTTCAGGGCATAGAATGCATTGAATCTCTTTTTGAAAAGTATCCACTATATATTTTTCCGACGAAAAGTTAATAAGACTAAAGCTTATTATTAGATGTTAGAAACTGCCTCAGGTTCCAAAAAAACAAGGCCCTGCTTTCGTACACTATTAACCGCAATTTTTGAGTTTATAATCTGGATATTTTCAATGAAGCAAACAATGTCAGACGAGCTCATTAGATTTCAAGGCAAAAAAAAACCCATGGCTATTAGCCATGGGTTTTTTTTTATTTTAAGCAACTTAACTTGAGTAAGCTTGGCCTAAACCTGCGGACTCAGATTCTATTCCACCCTTTATTACTTTCCCGGTTGTCGCATCTACCGGAAACATGGTAATGGCATTGTGAGTACTACACACTACCTTGCACAAGTCACAGCCTTTACAACGAGGCTCAATAACAATGGCTTTTGTAGTGGTTGTATCCAACATAATACAGTCTGATTCAGGACAATACATGATGCACAGTCGGCAACCTTTTTCAGCAATACATTTTTCGTTATCTACCCACGCTATGTTATACACTTAAAAAATCTCCTCATCTCGCTTGCCACATTTTATAAAAGACTGACCCGACCCAACCTACAACTAAATCATTCATTCCAGCAGCCGACTCATTGGATTTCCCAAATTTA
>JABJCF010000081.1 GCA_018665625.1 Nitrospina sp.
ACCGGTTGGGTGGAAGAAGTAATACCGGAGAAGGCGGCGAAGACAGTGTGCGTTATACACAGGATGAAAATGGAGACTCACGTCGAAGTAAAATTAAACAGGTTGCATCTGGACGATTTGGCGTGAATAGTTTTTATCTGGCAAATGCAGATGAAATGCAGATCAAGGTTGCCCAAGGGGCAAAACCCGGTGAAGGTGGGCAGTTGCCGGGACATAAGGTAAGCGAGTACATTGCCAAGATAAGACATTCGACTCCTGGTGTGGGGTTAATTTCACCTCCTCCGCATCATGATATTTATTCTATTGAAGATTTACAGCAATTGATTTTTGATCTTCATAATGCAAACCCTGATGCAAGAGTGAGCGTTAAGCTCGTTGCAGAAGCAGGAGTGGGCACCATTGCTGCGGGAGTTTCGAAAGCTCATGCTGAAGGTGTGTTGATTGCCGGACACGATGGTGGAACCGGTGCTTCACCTCAGACTTCAATCAAACACGCAGGGCTTCCATGGGAATTGGGTCTCTCTGAAACTCAACAGATTCTAGTGCTCAATGATCTTAGGGGGCGTATTCGTGTTCAGGTAGACGGTCAACTTAAAACAGGTCGAGATGTGGTGATCGGTGGGATTTTGGGTGCTGATGAATTTGGATTTTCTACAACGACGCTGGTGACGATGGGATGCATTATGATGAGGAAATGTCACCTCAATACTTGTTCTGTTGGAATTGCAACGCAAGACCAGACACTGCGGAAAAAATTTGCAGGTAAGGCAGACTATGTCGTTAACTTTTTCAAGTTCATTGCTGAAGAAGTAAGAGAGATCATGGCAGAGTTGGGGATTAGAAAATTTGATGATTTGATTGGAAGGGTAGAGCTTCTGGAAGGGGAAGAAGCGGTCGATCATTGGAAGGCAAATGGTTTGGATGTGAGCAAAATTTTATTCAAACCAGAAGTGGATGAAAAGGTCGCATTAAGAAATGTTCGCACACAAGATTTAAGTGGAGATATGGATGATGTCTTAGACCATGAGTTGATTGAAAAAAGCCGATTGGCTCTTGAAAGTAAAATTCAGGTTTATGGTGAGTTCCCCATTGTCAATACCGATCGTACAACTGGAGCAATGCTCAGTTATCATATTTCCAAACGACATGGTGAGGAAGGCTTGCCTACTGATACTATTCAGTTTGGATTTAAGGGGTCTGCGGGTCAGAGTTTCGGAGCTTTTCTTGCGCCGGGGATCACGTTTGGTCTTTCAGGGGATGCTAATGATTATGTTGGTAAAGGTTTATCGGGTGGCAAAATATTTATTTATCCCCCTAAAGAATCCACTCTTGTACCAGAAGAAAATATTTTAATAGGTAACACGGTGCTTTATGGCGCTGTTTCTGGCAAAGCGTTTTTTCGAGGAATTGCAGGAGAACGTTTCGCAGTGCGTAACAGTGGCGCGGAAACTGTTGTTGAAGGGGTAGGCGATCATGGCTGTGAATATATGACAGGAGGGAAAGTAGTCGTCCTCGGTTCGACTGGCAGAAACTTTGCGGCAGGAATGAGTGGCGGTCTGGCTTATGTGCTTGATCGTGACAACGACTTCGAGATCCACTGTAATAAGAATACGGTTGATTTAGTTGATGTGACAGAAGAGGAAGACGCTCAACAACTAAAATCGTTGATTGAGGAACATTTCAAGTCGACTCATAGTGCTTTAGCTAAGAAAGTACTGGATGAATGGGAAGAGACTCTTCCTAAATTTGTAAAAGTTTATCCCACCGATTACAGGCGAGTTCTTGAAGAACAAAAAAAGAAAAAAGAATTGTTGGTTGCCTGAATATTATTAGAAACTGGAGAATAAAAGTCTAGATGGGTGCACTAAAAGGTTTCATGGAATTTGAACGGGAGACTCCACCAGGTCGACCGGTTGCTGATAGGTTGAAAGATCAGAAGGAATGCTACGCTCCTTTTCCTGAAGAAAAATATAAAGAACAGGGCGCACGTTGTATGGATTGTGGTGTGCCTTTTTGTCAAAGTGAATCCGGTTGTCCTTTAGGTAATTTAATTCCCGACTGGAATGACATGGTTTATCGTGGGCGTTACGAAGAGGCGGTAGAACTTTTGCTGAAGACAAATAATTTCCCTGAATTTACAGGACGAGTATGTCCGGCCCCCTGCGAAGGGGCTTGCGTATTAGGTATCAGTGAACCTGCCGTAACCATTTGCAAAATTGAAGAAATGATTGCGGAGAAAGGTTTTGAAGAAGGCTTCATTAAAGCTAAAGCTCCTAAAAGTCGAACCGGAAAGAAAATTGCTGTTGTGGGTTCAGGACCAGCGGGTCTTGCATGTGCAGCACAACTAAATTCTGTGGGACATGAAGTGACCGTTTTCGAAAAAGACGATCGCATTGGCGGACTGCTGATGTACGGTATTCCTCACTTCAAATTGGACAAGAAAGTTGTAAAACGCCGAATTAAATTGATGCAGGATGAGGGGATTATTTTTAAAACCGGAGTGCATATCGGAGTAGACAAGCCGGCGAGGGAATTAAAAGAAGAATATGATTCGGTGGTGTTATGTGGCGGTTCTCAAAAACCACGTGACCTACCGGTTGAAGGCCGTGATTTAGGCGGTGTTCATTTTGCCATGGAGTTTTTGCCTCAACAAAATAAACGTAATGAAGGAGATGTCATACCTGAAGATATTTCCATCACTGCAAAGGACAAAAATGTTCTTGTTATTGGAGGCGGAGATACAGGATCGGACTGCGTTGGCACTTCACTTCGGCAAGGTGCCAAAAGTGTTGTTTCATTCGAGCTTCTACCAGAACCTCCTCGATCACGAACCGATAACAATCCCTGGCCACAATGGCCGAAAACCTTCCGGGTTTCTTCTTCACATGAAGAAGCGAATGAGCGCGAAGGAAAAGAAAAAATTACCGAATATTGTGTCGCAACAAAAAAAATAACTGGAACAGGCGGCAAGGTTTCCAAAATCCACGGGATAAAAATGTCTTTCGGTGACCCCGACCCTAAAACGGGAAGGGCCTCGATGAACGAAGTCCCTGGGTCCGATTTCGAGATGGATATCGATTTGGTTCTTCTGGCTATGGGTTTTGTCCATCCTATTCACGAAGGCATGGTACAGGAATTGGGACTTAAACTGGATGCGCGTGAAAATGTTGCTTGCGATGAAAACAAAATGACGAGTGCCGATGGAGTTTTTGTGGCAGGGGATATGACGCGTGGGCAGTCTCTTGTGGTATGGGCGATTGCGGAAGGCCGTGAAGCTGCCCGATCGGTAGATAAGTATCTAATGAAAACTACCGAACTCCCACACAGTCAGTTTCTGAAATAATCTAAAAAGGGAGCTGCCTTGACAACAGCTCCCTTTTCGGAGGTTCCGGGCTAATCAAGCCCGGCGGGGAATATTTATTCTCTGTTTCTCCCTCGTTAGAGGGAGTAAAACTCATGCTTGTTTCTCTTCCTTCATTTTTTCCAAAGTAACGTCGAGCGTTTTTTTATTCCCATCACGAATTACTTCTACCTTTACAGACTTGCCAGGTTCAACGGCAGCAACTTGTTTGGGAAGGTTCTCGATAGATAATATTTCCTTTCCATTAAACTTAACGATAACATCGCCTCGCTTAAGTCCGCCTGAAGCTGCTGGTCCATTAGGGATTACGTCATTGACCAATGCACCGTGTGAGTTAGCAAGCTTGAAGGTTTCAGCAAGTTCCGGGGTAATTTTTTGAATCAT
>JABJCF010000082.1 GCA_018665625.1 Nitrospina sp.
AATATCAGGCGTAAATTTCGATATCAGTCTTTCAACCTGATCTTTTTTTCTCAAGTCAATCGATTCAACACTTACTCCTGGGATTACAACAGTATTGTGATGACAAAGCCCTAGGACTTTGAATTTATCCTTGAAATAAAGAGCCAAATTATTTCCCAACAAACCACTGACCCCAGTGATCAGCATTTTTGATGATATCATTTTACGAAAAATTCGTGGTTTAAATTTGAATTTACCTGATTTTGATCTAGACTATTTGCTGTTTACAGCAGATCGAAATTCTGACCCCATCCATTTTTGAAGCGCCTCAACACTCATCCATTCTGTATTGGTATCACTCGCATAGCTAAATCCTTCCGGGCATTTCTTACCACCATTAATTCGCTTGGTTTCATTTGAACAGTTGTAGATTGATGGTAATATCTTGTAGTAACCATCATACTCAAATGTATGAAATGAGTCTTCTGTGCTGATCATTTGTTCATGCAGCTTTTCGCCAGCTCGAATGCCAATAATATTATGCTTTGCATCAGGAGCAACCGCTTTTGCCAGATCAACAATATTCATTGAAGGAATCTTTTTCACGTAAATTTCTCCCCCCATTGCATCCTCAAAAGCGGTCCAGACAAGCTCAACTCCTTGTTCAAGTGTGATCATGAAACGTGTCATTCGCGTGTCAGTAATCGGAATTTCGCCTGTGTCTTTCAAAGAATGAAAAAAAGGAATTACGGATCCACGACTGCCCATAACGTTCCCGTATCTAACAACCGCAAACTTTGTGTTATGCTCACGAGAGAAGGCATTACCAGCGACAAATACTTTGTCAGACGCAAGTTTAGTAGCCCCATATAAATTGACCGGATTACACGCCTTATCCGTACTTAGAGCGACTACCTTTTTTACCTTTTGATCTATGCAGGCATCGATCAGGTTCATTGCACCATTTATATTGGTTTTAATACATTCGAAAGGATTATATTCAGCTGTAGGAACAATTTTTGTCGCGGCAGCATGGACAACATAGTCAACCCCATCAAGTGCTCGAAAAAGCCTTTCTTTATCTCTGACATCACCAATTAAAAATCGAACCCTGTCGTCACCATCGAATAATCTGGCCATTTCCCATTGTTTCATCTCATCCCGGGAAAATATAATAAGCTTTTTTGGATTATATTTTGCCAGAGTCATAGGTACAAATCTATTCCCAAAGGACCCTGTTCCACCTGTTATTAAAATTGTCGAGTCACTTATCATTTTGTTTGCCTTTTTAATTGGTTCTCTGGAAATTTGTGGGAGTAGGTGAGCAATTCATTGGAGTGTACGTATAGTTTTTAAAACATCAATTCTTAATTCCGCGTTGTCTCGCGAGCTTTGTCGATTTCCTGCAGAATTCTCTCATACTCCGCTTGCTTGCGCACGATAAAGGCGGCAGTGACCTGGATTTTTTCTTTGAAGCATCCGGGGTCAGAATATAACGGTATTGGATTTTCTGCTCACTGTGCGCAAATTTCTCCATCTTCACCAAGCCTTTGATAATCAGGGCTTTCAAGACAAAGTTCAGCTTGCCCAGACTGAATCCCAAAATCTTCGCCAGTTCTCGCTGGGACTGCTTCTCTTCTTTTTCCAGCTCTTTCAGCAGATAGTATTTGTCGTTTAGGTTTGGTTTCATTTGTTGTATTCACCACAGAGACACGGAGAGCAGGGAGAAAAACTTATTGGTTGGACTGGGTACTGGATCGTGGTCCGGGAAGACGAAAGGAATACATCCCCCTTCGAAGGGGAAATTTTTTGTTTTAGGCGAGCTTCGCCATTTGCGGTCGGGGGAATTGCCTCCTTGCGTTCATCTTATGAACATAAGGTTACGGGTTTTAATACAGGTGTCAAGCCTGAATTTTGAAAAAAATTAAACTGGATCTTATTCATTATTCACCACAAAGTCGTAAGTCGTCTAAAAAGAAACATTTTTGGCAGTTTCAGCAAAAAGCGTCCGAATCACGATTGTTTTAATACGAACAACGGACGCACTGACTTGAAATACTGACGGTGAAATCACCAATTAACTTTTTGAGTGAGACTTAACTTCAACCTTTTCTGTTAATCCAGCATAGTATTTCCTCAGAATCACCAGAACTTCTTCACGCCCAAAATGATCTACAACCTCGGTTCCTTCAGATAATGATTTGCGCAGCCCAGTTCCACTCAGCTTTACACGGACTGAATCATCATGAGGACATGTTCTGAGAGATGCCATTCCATCACAAGTTTTACAGTAAAAGGTCCAGTCGATTTTCAATGGCTCACAAAGCAGCCGTTTGCTATCATCTTCCGGCTGTGGAATTTCATCAAAAATTGTCTGTGCTTCAAACAGCCCATAGAAGTCACCCACACCGGCATGGTCACGACCAATAATCATTTTTGAGACACCATAGTTTTGTCTAAAAGTAGCATGCAGTAAGCCTTCTCTCGGCCCTGCATAGCGCATGTCGAGGGGAAAACCACCCTGGACGATATTTTCTTTAACGAAATAGCCGTCAATTAATGTATCAATGCACTCAATCCTGACTTCAGCCGGGATGTCACCGGGTTTCAGAGTACCAATCAGTGAATGGATAAAGACACCATCGCAAATATCGGCAGCAATTTTGGCCAGATGTTCATGGGATCTATGCATCGGGTTTCTCAACTGCAGAGCTGCAATTGTTGTCCAACCTTTTTCTTCAAAAATCGCACGACTCTGAGCAGGTGACATGTAAACGCCAGGGAATCTTTCAGGAAAATCGCCTTCACTAAGGACTTTAACGGGCCCTGCCAAGTTTATCGCTTTTTGTCCCATGACCATTTGCACACCAGGATGATCTTCCATGGCTATTTTCCAGAAATTATCACCTTCACTATCTTCACCTTGACCTCTATAGCATTTTTCACACTCCCATTTCTTATCGGCTTCGGACATTTCAAATTTCTCTTCAACCTTCATAGTGGCCATTGTTTCGCCATCCGGGTTGACCAAAGCGATTTCATCACCAAGGTTAATCGCATCCGCATCTACCTGATCAGATGATAGAGTCACTGGAATCGGCCAGAAAGTGCCATTTTCCAGCAGGAATTCCTCACAGACACGCGTCCATGATGCTTTTCCCATAAAGCCATTCAAAGGACTGAATCCACCAATACCCAACATAATCAGATCACCATTTTCTCGACCAGAGATTGAAATTTTTTTCAGTTCTTCAGCTTTTTTCTTTTCCGCATCCAACTCAGCGCCTTCCAATAGTGCGCAAACCAACCCTTTTCCGCCATGCGGAGCTATTAAATTTGACATATGCTTTATCTCCCTAAATTGAATACTAAAAAAGCGTTGATCTTTCCCATGACATGAAGACACGCATCGGCCATATCCTCTGAATAGACAAATTCCCGCCTCGGTGTTCCACTGCCCCAAAGTTCGACGGGGGTATGCCCGTCGAACTTTGGGGCAGTGGAATTTTCTCAGCATGGCGGGCAGCACATGGGAGTTTTTCAGATCAAAATTATCGTGGGGTCCATATAAATTGGTCGGCATGACCGAAATGAAATTGGTTCCGTATTGTTGGTTGTAACTTTGACACATCTTAATCCCTGCGATCTTGGCAATCGCATAGGCATCGTTCGTTTGTTCCAACTCGCCGGTCAGTAAATACGCTTCCTTCATCGGTTGAGGGCAATGCTTCGGATAAATACAGTTACTGCCTAAAAAAAGTAGTTTTTTGACGCCGTGAACGTAGGACTGGTGAAACACATTATTTTGAACTTGCGTATTTTGATAGATGAAATCAGCTTTGTAAGTGCTATTGGCGTGGATCCCCCCCACTCTGGCGGCGGCCAAAAAAACATACTCCGGTTTCTCTTCTGCGAAGAATTTTTCGACGTCGGCCTGCCGTATCAGATCCAACTCTTGATGGGTGCGGGTGATGAGATTTGCGAACCCTTCCTTTTTAAGCTGCCTTAGAATCGCAGAGCCGACCAATCCTCGGTGTCCAGCGACGTATATTTTAGCTTCTTTGTTCATGAGAAAAACCGTATCTAGTCACTATTTTTATTGACGACAAATCCACCCTTTTGGATATACTCATCTTTTTTTGCTTCAACCAGATCTGCTTGCACCATCTCTTTAACCAAGTCTTCCAGGCTATACTTGTGTTTCCATCCCAGTTTTTCTCTGGCTTTAGAGGGAGCCCCCCAAGAGTTGTTCGACTTCTATCGGGCGAAAATACCTTG
>JABJCF010000083.1 GCA_018665625.1 Nitrospina sp.
GTTTCTGCTACTCGGATTTCATTTCTACTTGGAGCTCCAATAATATTTGCAGCGGGCATGCACAAACTCATCGCCTTCATTAATCAACCCAGCGCTATTCAAGACTACACCTATCAGCACCTGATAGTAGGACTGGGCACCAGTTTTTTGGTGGGATTACTGGCAATCAAACTACTTTTAAAGGTGGTGGAAAAGGTGGGGTTACTGCCATTCATCATTTACAGAGTCATACTGGCTGTAGCTATTCTGATTTATTATATCGGCTAAAAATGGACAAAAAAAAGCCGACCTGATAAAAATCAGGCCGGCTTAGTTTTTATTACTTTTTAAATCTTAGCCACAAGATACCGTTACTGGAACCGTACCGGTGTTGTGAATGCGAACTTCGCCACTGATATCACCAATGGAGTCGCCACGGCTGAAATTATTTTGACCCTTAAAGGTAATAGAATTGTGACCCATGGAGTGCTTGCTCGGCATTTTTACTTGAGAATTGCCTGCTGCTCCTCCGCCATTTCCAGAAAAACCCTGATGATCGTTCGGTCCTAATGTAAACTGAACGGTCGTAAAATTGGATGACTTCCAGATGTAGCCATTGGCATTGCCACGATCTTCAGCATCTCCACCACCAGCAGTTGCAATGGTAATTGAACCAGCATTGTTACATTTTGTCATTCCACCCGGTGCAACACTTCCTGCGAAAGCAGAAGCTGCGAGGCAAAATGAAGCAATGGTAACGAGTAAAACAATAGCGAGTTTTTTCATTGTAAATCCTCCCTTACCCTAGTTAACAAAAGTTCACCTACAAATATTCTAAATAAGGCAAATTCAAAATTTTTGCCTTCTCCCTTTAGCGAACATTTAAAAGAACCATTTGCTTTTACCTCCCAGCGACTGAAGGTTTTTTGCTAAAAACAAAACCAAATGGGCTAGGATTTATCCTATATTGAATATAGGTCCTAGACTGCATATGGGCAAAGTATACTTAGGAATCGAGGCATGTCAATATTTTTTTACAGTAATTATAATAAAGTATTGTTTTTAAAGGAATTATCTTATTTTTCAACCCAAAATAACTTGAATTCTTAGCCAAAAAAAACACAACTTCCTACACATTAAGTCAGCATATATCCTACAAACTTAAAGGCCCTAGGCCCAACGCAAACGTTATAAATCAGGAAACTCTAAATAATATAATTTTTTAATCAACCCTCAATACTTTCATTTATTAACTGTCGCCCATTTTCTATAAGAATAGGTTTATTTATGCCTTTCAACTCTACCCGTCCCTTTAAAGTTACTACTCCTTCAAAACTAATCTGCCCAGAAGCATCGAGCGATTCTAAATCCAATAAATCAGGTAACGCGGCAAAGCATTTATTGAACGCATCTAATTGATCGAGAGGTTGCCCAAATTTTATTTCAGGTAAATGCGGATTTTTTCTTTTTCTATTCCTAACCAATCTTCCCTCTTCCAGATTAAAAAGATTTGATTGCACCAAAAGAAGGTCTTCAGTTTTTTTTACCGGCATAAATCTATCTCTGGAAACACACAGTCCAACTGCATCATCAATACAATCAATAGCAGAACCAATAGCGGTCTCCAATTGGACAACAGATTGACCTTCGATCGTTTTACGATTGACGATCACATTCAAATCCAATGGCCCTTCCTTCAACCGCTCTTCGAGAACACCCAAATTCATCCAAATATTATTTGTATTGAACACCGAAAATTTTTCCTGACTGCAAAACTCTTCAATATGTTCCTTCGGCACTTGAGCAATTTCAAGCAACTTCAGTTTGCCCTTTTGCTCATACAGGGTTCCACCCTTTACATCTGAGGGAGTCTTTGGAGTGACCTCAATTAAAAAAGGAATTTTTTTCTCAATCATATAATTAAGAATTTTGGAATCTGCAACAGCACCCAGGTTATCTGCATTTGAAATAAATAGAATATCTTTCCCGTTTTCAATTAACTGCCCTAGTATTCCCTGCTGCTGAATACAATTATAAAAATCTCCATGACCAGGAGGATACCAGGCATTCTCACCCCACTCATCCGGGTTCATGGGCATGAAAGATTCCGCTTTTAATCGCGGAAACATGTTTTGCTTGAAAGTAATGATGGGTAAAGAGCAGGAATCAACAAACTCACTGGTTTCTTCATGAGTATAGAAACTATTCATCAATAATAGAGGAATATCCCCTCCCCACTTGTCATTCAATATGTTGACTTGTTCAACAATCAAATCCAGGAAGGTTTTTCCTTCTTTTACATTTATAAGAGATTTTGGACCAGAACAGCCCATGCTCGTGCCCAGGCCGCCATTTAATTTACCTACAACAAGCCGGGAAAAGTTTTCGGCACAATTCGAGGCTTCATCCAGTGAATGGTAATCGACCTGCATCGAATCATTCGGGGAATGGATTGACGCCCAATCCAAATTATCCTTGGGGCTCTTTTGCAATTGTTTCAGCATCCGCCTAAATTGTTCTCGCTGCGGATCAGGCAGTAAGCGATCTAAGATTTTTTCTATTTCCTGATTATGTTGCAATATCCAAAATCTCCTTATAAACTTTTTATGATAAAATTCTTTTTCACTTAATTATCCAGAACAACATCCAAGAGAAATTTTAACATGTTGGTTTTTAAAAAAAATATATACGAACCTTCCGCAACCCCGCACCCTGAGAATATGGTCAATCAGGATTTAGATCCTTATAATTTTATATTTCACTCCCTAATGACAGATCGGGAAATATTTTTCGGCCTAAACCAATTACCTGATAGCGAAGGGTTAGCTAGATTTAAAACATTATTTCCACATGCCTCTCAATTCGGGAACCTTTCTCTGTTAAATAATTTTTCTCGAAGCTTATTTGAAGGCCTGATAGACAGAAGCCTGTGGCATACCCTAAATGCCTACCACTTAACGTATCTATTCGACAGTTTGCACGGAACCTATGAGGATTATAGTTATTCAGAGCCTCAACAACGGTTGGGAATATTCCCCGAACTCAACGGCAGCGCAATAGACTTTGATGCGTTTCTTGATAACTATTTTTTTGGCACCGCATTTTTGATGGATCCAGATAGATTTAACAACATGGACCCGGAGGAGAAAAAAAGCTTGAAACTTACCGACTCATGCCTATTTGGAGTAATCAACCAATTAGCACCCGCAGAAGAAGAGTCTAGATTAGAAACAACAACTGAAACCCCTTATCTGGACAAATAAAAACACACTCGCTTACTTTTCGAGCTCCATTTCCAACCGTTTAATCAACAAAGGGGAATCAGGTTCAATTTCACTTGAAAATCTTGCCACAGGAAAACCTTTTTTATCGATCAGGAATTTGTGAAAATTCCACCTCACCTCATTCCCCTTTGGGGTAGCATCCCCTTTAATTTTAAAAAGTACTGTCGTTACGCATCGCATTACAAAACTTTTAACCCCGGTATTGCCCACTGGGATCAAATTATATTTATGAAGATACTTATAGAGGGGTGATTGGTTCGGGCCAAGCACCCTGACTTTGCTAAAAAGATTAAAGGAAACCCCATAGTTTTTTATGCAAAATGTCTTAATCTCTTTATTTTCCCCAGGCTCCTGCCGACCAAAATCATTACTAGGGAAAGCTAAAATACGAAATCCTCTATCCTTATACTTTTCGTAAAGTTTTTGCAGGCCCGAATACTGCGGCGTAAATCCACATTGAGAAGCAACATTTACTATAAGTAAAACTTTGCCCTCAAATCGCGAGAGTGCTTGCTCTTCCTCAAAAATGGTTTTAACATTAATGTTATAAATGGATTGTTTCAATGAATCCTCTCCGGCACACTTAACTACAAATTATTGTAACTGTTTTTGCGTGCTATTAAAATAAATCACTTTTGATCCATTACACAAAAGAGCAAGCATGCTTGTTTTCAAGAACAATATTTACGAACCCTTCAATTTGAACAAACCGAATGTTGTTGTCACTCCCAATGCGGAATACAACGAGCGGTTCGATCCACACCATTTCATCCAAGTCGCGTTGAGCGAAGAAGAAGAAATAATGTCTTTTATACTGCGACAACCACGGCCGTATTGGCGAGAAGACTTATTGCAGTTCTACCCCTACTCAGGGAAAACAAATTCTCTTAATTACCTGGAACAAATCTGTCAAATATTAGAAAACGGTCTGGAAAATTCTTCCAAATGGCAGCATATGAACTCTTATCACTATTCTTTTCTCTATGATGTCTTAGCTCGATTCACCTTCAATTATAATCATGACAATGATAGCGAAAGAGTCAACTGCCTGCCTGAATTAGAGGCACAGCCAATTCATTTTGAAAATTTTCTCAGCAATTATTTTTTTGACTTAAATTTTATGACGGATCAAGATCATTTCAATTCCCTACCCCATGAGCAAAAACAATTCCTGGGATATGACAACCTCGACCTCTTTGGGGTCATCAATGGCTTAATACCCACCCGCGAAGAAATGGCTCTTAAAGAATCTGAAGATTATCCCTATTCTATTTATGTTTAATTTGAATGATGTAAAATTTGTGTCACACTTTTTATAGACTCGAATAATCAGGAGAGTGCAGTTGCTGCCAATAGTCACAGCCAAACAAATGCAGGATATCGATAGATGGGCCATAGAAGAATTGGGGATACCCGGCATCGTCTTAATGGAAAATGCTGGCAAGGCTATTGTAGAACGAATGCAAGGAATTCTTTCCGATCTGCCTACAAAAAAATTTATTATTTTCTGTGGCAAAGGAAATAATGGAGGCGATGGATTTGTAATTGCCAGGCATCTTGCGCAATTAGGTGCAAACGTTACCGTTTTACTAGCGGGAAAGCTTATAGACTTGAAAGGCAGTGCCAAAACCAATGCCGTTGCAGCGCGTAATATGAAAATCCCCCTAAAAGAATTAAGCCTTGAGAACATCAATACCTTTGATCACAAATTGCGTCATACAGACGTTATTGTCGATGCACTATTCGGAACAGGGCTCGCTAAACCAGTAACAGATTTCATGGAAACCGTTGTAGACAAAATCAATCAACACGAAAAATTTACCGTTTCCGTTGACATTAATTCTGGGATAGATGCGGACTCCGGTCAATTTATAGGCCCTCATGTTAAGTCGGACATCACTTTTGCTCTAGCTTCATTCAAAAAAAGTCACTTGTTACATCCTGCTGCCGGAGCGATGAATAAAGTAGAGCTATTGGACATAGGGATTCCCAAAAATAACGAACAGAA
>JABJCF010000010.1 GCA_018665625.1 Nitrospina sp.
TCGATGTAGAACAGGTTCTGTTATACTGTATAAGAATTGAACGATAGGATTATGAGGGTCGGGATTGACCCAGGACAATAATGCACGAATAATGATAACCCACATATAAATTTGCAGGATAATATTTAAAATAGTAGCGGTTGCTTGTAGTAAGTTTCCTAGAATAAACACGGAATAAAAAGTATGAGGTGTAGGTTTTTCCGCGGCGGGGAAAATTATTGCTGACTGCCGACATGTTTCTAAACTAAAATATCTGAAATCCCCTTTATTGTCAATGAGAAGTGGGCTTATCTCCCAATCGGGAAATCTGAGGAAGCGCTCCATGAAACGAACAAAGATTAAAGAATTATTGAACAGAAAACAAGAGCAGGAAGAAGTTTTGGTCAAGGGCTGGGTTAGAACCCGCCGCGACTCCAAAGGAGGGTTCTCTTTTCTTGAAATCAATGACGGTTCTTGTCAGGCAAATATACAGGCGATTGTCGATCACACTCTAAATGAGTTTTCGGAATTGGATAAGCAAATTACCACAGGAAGTTGTGTGGCGATCAATGGCAAACTCGTTGCCTCGGAAGGCAAGGGACAAAAGATGGAAATTCAAGCAACGGCTATAGAGGTCTATGGCACTGCGGATGCGGAGACTTATCCTTTACAAAAAAAACGCCATTCATTTGAATATTTACGGGAGATTGCGCATCTTCGTCCACGCACCAATACCTTTGGTGCAGTGATGCGAGTCCGCAGCCGACTGGCTTATGCCATCCATCAATTCTTCAATAATCGTGGCTTTGTCTATTTGAATACCCCTATTGTAACGACGAGCGATTGCGAAGGCGCAGGGGAAATGTTTCAGGTCACCACGCTAGACCTGACCAATCCTCCCAAGGTCGATGGAAAAATAGATTACGCTCAGGACTTTTTTGGCGAGAAAACTTCTCTCACAGTGAGTGGGCAGTTGGAAGGTGAAATTTATGCCCTGGCTCTTTCAGAAATTTATACTTTTGGTCCAACCTTTCGCGCAGAAAACTCCAATACCAGTCGCCACCTTTCCGAGTTTTGGATGGTGGAGCCGGAAATGGCTTTTTATGATCTGGACGATGATATGGACCTTGCCGAAGAGTTCATCAAATATTTGCTTGCCGACATACTTGAGAACTGCTCTGAAGATATGGAATTTTTTAATCAACGCATTGATAAAACAATTCTCGAAACTCTTCAGCATATTGTAGATAACCAGTTTGAAAGGTTGACCTACTCAGATGCTATTCACCGCCTGCAAAAATCAACAGAGTCATTTACTTACTCGGTTGAATGGGGATGTGCCCTGCAGGCAGAGCACGAGCGTTATCTTAGTGAGAAGGTGTTTAAGAAACCCATTATTGTTTACAATTATCCGGAAAAAATAAAATCGTTTTATATGAAACTGAACGAAGATGGCGAAACAGTCCGGGCGATGGATGTCCTACTCCCAAAACTCGGCGAGATAATCGGTGGCAGCCAGCGCGAGGAGAACCACGATATTTTATTGAAGCGCTTGAAAGACAGCGGCCTTGATCCAGAAGAGTATTGGTGGTACCTCGATCTCAGAAGATTCGGGTCGGCTCCACATTCCGGTTTTGGGTTAGGGTTCGAACGTTTGGTCCAGTTTGTAACGGGTATGGAAAATATCCGTGATGTCATTCCTTTCCCACGAACCCCGAAACACGCCCGCTTCTAGCCAGCGTGACGCTGGACTCTATAGGCCGATGCTTGTAAAGCGAATCAAATATCGTTGAGCATTTTACTATTATTTTTTCTATGAGGGGTGATAAGCCGAAACTGAACCCAGAAGCTTGAGTGTATTTGTTTTTCCAAAAAAAGAATTGATCTATTCTCCACCGGGTGTGGCCCGGTCCAGAAGCTTTAATGTCTTGGTATCGCCTATAAAGGAATTGACCTTTAGCCTCCAGCCGTTAGGCTGGCTAGTGGGTGGGAAGGGTGAAGTGGAAGGTGGTGCCTTTTCCTGATTCGGTTTCGAACCAGAGTTTTCCCTGGTGATTTTCTTCGATAATACCTTTGCAGGAAAGTAGACCCAAGCCGTTGCCATCTTTCTTTGTGGTCAATGTATCTTTGAAAAGGTAGTTTTGAATGTCTTCAGGGATTCCGGCGCCTTTATCGGTAACGCTGACTTGCAGGAATCCGTTATTTTGACCGATTCCAACTTCTACCATTCCCCCTGTTTCGGTAACATACCCTGCATTGATAATCAGGTTCTGCAAAACGCGTTGAATGTCGAGCGGGTAGAAGACAGCTTCCAAATTATCTCCAGCATGAACAATCTTAACGTCCTTATCTTGTAGTTGAGCATGTGTCGAAAGGCCTTCTACCGTTTCTTCTATAACGGGAAGAATGGCTTTTCGTGATTTAACATATTCGGTTTTAATTTTTTTAATGTGGTTCAAGCTGGAATCGAGAAGGTCCATCAAGTTGGTTCGAACGGTTTCAACTACGGTCTGGCATTTTTCCATTTCTTCCAGGCCTTCCCGTTTTTTGTGTCCGGGTTCTGTTCCTTCATACATTTCGACAGATTCTTCTATCGTTAATTCCGCAAGGCCAAGGGTGCTCAGAAAATTTCGGATGTCATGTGTAAAAATGCTCAGCTTGCGCATATCTTTCATCATCGTATCCAGGTCGCCACGAACCCGACTGGACAGGGTACGCATAATAGATAAGAGAGCCTGAGGTTCCGAAGCCAGATAAGTATGGAAATGCTCTTCATTTATTTCCATGAGCAGAGTTTGCTTTTGGGCTTTTGCTGAGGCAGAGCGGGCTTTTGATTCAATCAGCGACATCTCCCCCAGATATTGACCTGCTTCCAAAACTGCAATTTGTTTTGGTCCTTTATAAACATCAAGTTCCCCTTCGAGAATGAGGTACATTGCGTTTTCAAGGTCGTCTTCATTGAATAGGACTTCACTTGGGCCAAGAGATATCTCGCGGCAGTGATCGACCAGATTACTCAGGGTAGATTCATCGAAAAAACTGAGCAGGTCGGTTTCCTTTAATAACTTGATCTTTTGGTCTTTATCCATTGCTAGAGATTATCATATCAAGCCCGCCTAGGCAACAGGGCTGCGCCTTGGGATAGGAAAACGATAAATTGTTGTGATTTCGGAGCTTTTGAGGCTTCCTTTTCTCTTAGCTAGCCGGAGCTCCTCGATGGAGGAGAACGGCAGTTTCAATATGGTGAGTCTGTGGGAACATGTCAATCACTCGAAGATCTTGGATTTTATAGCCTTTTAGCCGTTCCAGGTCCCGAGCCAAGGTAGAAGGATTGCATGATATGTAAATTATTTGTTCCGGCTTCGATTCAAGCAATGTTTCGATAACCGATTCGGAACAGCCTTTTCTGGGCGGGTCAACGATGATGGTATGGATTTTTTCTTTAGATACAACAAGGGGGGCATGTTCTTCTACATTACCCGTCAAAAATTGACATTGGCTGATTCCATTTGTTTCAGCGCTAAGGCGAGCGTCTTCCATGGCGGGTTCAAA
>JABJCF010000084.1 GCA_018665625.1 Nitrospina sp.
CATCCTGAAGTTTTGGATGCAATGCTGCCTGCACTTCGAGATAATTTTGGTAATCCTTCGAGTGTCCATTCATTTGGTCGTTCTGTCAGGGTTAAGCTGGATGAAGCTCGAGAGAAGGTTGCCCAGCTTATTGGTGCCAATTCCTCTGAGGTGATTTTTACCAGTGGTGGCACAGAGGCTAACAATCTTGCTATTCTGGGGGTTGCTTTTAGAGAAAAAGGGAAAAATATTATAACTAGCAAAATTGAGCATCCTTCAGTGCTCAACCCATGCCGACAATTGGAAGGGCAGGGGGTCGAGGTTCACTACCTTGATGTGGATCGGTTTGGGCGGGTTGACATAAATGATTTAGAATCTCAAATAAACCCATCTACAGCTTTAATCTCTCTTCAACATGCGAACAGTGAAACTGGGGTTTTGCAAAATATAAAACTGGCTTGTGAGATTGCTCAAAAAAATGGAGTTCTATTTCATACGGATGCCGTTCAGAGTGTTGCAAAGATTCCTTTTGACTTGAAGGATTATCCTGTCGACATGTTATCCATTTCTGCTCATAAGTTTAATGGTCCTAAAGGAATTGGTGCTTTATATCTAAAGAAAGGAACATCCTCCCTTTTTTCTCCTGTTTGTGGGGGGAGTCAGGAAAAGAAAAGAAGAGGAGGGACAGAGAATGTTGCTGGCATTTATGGATTTGGTAAGGCTTGTGAACTGGTTAAAAGCAGGATGAACGAGAAATCCGAAATTGCAGAATTAACGGAATATTTCTACAATAGAATTTGTGAGATTATTCCTGGAGCCGAGCTTTTTGGAGATAAAAAAGACAGATTGCCAAATACGCTGAATTTGGGATTCGAGGGGGTAGAAGGAGATACCCTTTTGATTGCTCTCGATATAGAAGGAGTAGCTGTTTCAACAGGCTCTGCATGCAGTTCTGGCACGGGGTTGCCATCCCATGTTCTTCAGGCTATGGGTGTCCCGGATGAAAAGATAAATAGCTCGATCCGGTTCAGTTTGGGCAGTAATACATCAAAATCTGATTTGGATTCTGTCATAGAAACCCTGGTCAAATCGGTGAATCTCAACAAAACGTCGATTTTATGAAGGGAAAACTAATGAAAAACCGCCAACTATTCGATAAACAATAAAAAATATTGGGTATTGGATCTTGGATTATTGTATTGACAAAAATCGAGCAAACAAATATAATCCATTGATTATTAAGGGGTAACACTTTCCCCACCGAATTTGTATGGAGAAAAACATGCCACCGGTCACCTTATTAGCGCGCCTTGCACTGGTAATATTTCTATCATTTCCCCTGTTTTTAGGCGGTTGTAGTTATTTGCCTTGGGTTGGTGAGGAAGAGGACGATCTTGCGTTTGAAGAAGATTTCCCATTCGAAGATGAGGAGTTTGCTGAAGAGGACCGAGGTAGAGGTAAAAGAAAAAGAGCCAGTCGCGATAGTAGCATTGAGGATGATTTTTTTGCCGAAGATGATTCCTTCGCGGACTCAGATGGTGGTGATGACGGGTTTGCAGATGAAGACCCAGATGGCTTTGCTAGTGTTGACCAAAGTACGGATCGTGGTGAGCTCAAAGGAGATGTAGAAAGTTTACAAAATCAGCAAGAGGCTCTAATCAGCAAAGTTAGAGAATTAGAAGAAATGCTCAGTACATTGGAACCAAAAATAGATGCAGCAACTGAGCGTCTTGAAGGGAGTGTATCTTCCGCCACAGACTCATCAGATTTTCTTGAGCCTGAGGTAGAAGATCTCAAAGCTCAAATGGCTAGACTGAACGAAGAGATCTCGCGAATAAAGATGCAAAAATCACGCTCGTCATCAAAGATGAGCGGAAAGAAAATGCGTCGTTCCAAGGTTAAAACTCCTCCCGAATATAATAGAGCTTTATCGGCCTATCGCAGTAGAAATTATGACGAATCAATTTTGCTGTTTCAAAATTTGGCGCTTAGCAATCCGCCAAATAGTCTAAAAGATAATATTGCATTTTGGATTGGTAGCAATTATCTGGCACTGGAAATGTTTGATGATGCCATTCTGCAATTTGAGACCGTCTTAAACAAGTATCCTCGTGGTAACAAGGTTCATGATTCCCGCTATATGCTTGGGGTAAGTTATGCCAAGAAAGGGGAAACCAGTAGGGCTATTGAAGTGTTGGAAGGCGCCTTGAAGAGAAACCCGACTGCCGAAGTACGGGGTAAAATACTAGCCCAGTTGAACATCATCCAATAGGTTTTTTTATAAGTTCCTACCCATCTTAGCGGTTGAAGCTAACACGGAATTAGGTTATTCTCCCTCCATAAAGGCTGTGGTATGCAGACTGAATTGAGTCTGTTTTCATTGTTTGTCCCCCGGCTAGAATATTCCAGTTTCTTCTTTAGAGGGCTCCAGAAAGTTTAGAGCAACTCGGTCTGTGTCATTTCCCCATATTTAATGCTCATCCAATTAATTTTTTGGATGACCGGTTAAACTCAAAAAATAAATTGCTATGGCAATGATTAGAAAACATAGTCAGGTTTATTCAACAGCAATATTTTTTTTCAATAGTTTCGCTGTTGCTCTTGCTTGGTTATGTGCTTATTTATTTAGATTCGAATTAGAATTGTTTTCAAAGGTGAGTTCTATTCCAACAGGGAATATGTACTTCTATGCACTTTTGCCAATTTGGTTTGTGTTTTATGTGAATAGTAGAGTTTTAGGCCACAACAAGCCTATAAGCAGACATTCCCCCACGAGTGAATATTTATCAATTTTAAAATTAACTTCTTTATCTGTTCTTCTATTAACCGCAGGAACCTTTTTTTATAGGGAGTTTTCCTTTTCGCGGATTATGACAGTTTATTTTTGGATTTTTGCCAATCTGTTCTTATTGCTATCCCATCGCTTAGTGAGGTTCCTGGTAAAAGAAATGCACAGCCGTGGAATGAATTTGCGAAAAGTTCTTGTACTAGGGGCGGGAGATTTGGGACAAAGAGTGGTGGAGAAACTTGATATGCACCCTGAAATTGGTTTCTCAGTAGTAGGTTATTTAACTCATAATCCCGTTAAAGTGGGATCAGAAATAGACGGGTACAAGGTTCTGGGCTTATATGAAGATATAAATCGTTGCATTAAAGAAAATGAAGTGAGCCAACTATTCATTGCCCTCCCTATAAATGCTCATGACAGAATGACAAGTATTTTAGCGAGTTTAGAAGAAGAAACAGTAGATATAAAACTCGTTCCAGATTTATTACGCTATATGGATTTGCAGTCAGGGATAGAAGATCTGGATGGAATGCCATTGATTAATCTTACAGAGTCCCCTTTGTATGGTTGGAACACAGTACTGAAGCGAGCCTCTGATATTATTCTTTCCGGGTTTGCAATTTTGATTAGCTTCCCAGTTATGGTTTTAATCGCCATTGCCATCAAACTTACCTCTCGTGGACCTTTATTGTACATGCAGGAGAGAATGGGGTTAGATAGAGACGTATTTAGGATGTATAAGTTTCGGTCCATGAAAATTGGAGCCGAAAATCAAACGGGTCCTGTTTGGGCTAAAGAGGATGATGATAGGCGCACTATTATTGGCACCTTTTTAAGAAGTACAAGCCTTGATGAACTGCCTCAATTTTTTAATGTGTTCATGGGGCAGATGAGCCTTGTTGGTCCACGACCAGAAAGACCGGTGTTTGTAGACGAATTTAAAAAATCCATTCCGTTTTATATGCTGCGATTAAAAATGAAGGCCGGCCTTACAGGTTGGGCTCAGGTAAATGGTTGGCGCGGAAATACGTCTCTGGAGAAAAGGATAGAATTCGACCTTTATTATATTAAGAATTGGTCATTGCTATTCGATATCAAGATTCTTTTTTTGACAATATGGAAAGGGTTGATAAATCGACATGCCTACTGAGCCCAGGGTTTTAGTGGTGATTCCGGCACGTTGGGCTTCATCGAGGTTCCCTGGAAAGCCGCTTGCTAAGATTGCAGGTGTGCCAATGATTCAAAGGGTGGTGGAGCAGGCAAACAAAGCTCAAAGTGTCGCAGAAGTGATTGTAGCTACCGACGATTCCCGTATTTTTGACTTGGTCAATAATAAGGGGGGTACGGCAATAATGACTTCTGAGAGCCACGAATCAGGCACCGACAGAGTTGCAGAGGTAGCCAGGGATAGAGAGTGTGATATTGTGGTCAATGTGCAGGGTGACGAACCATTAATTCCACCTCAAAATATTGATCTAGTGGTTAAGCCACTTATAGAAGACCCCTCAATTTTAGTAACCAGTTTGCGAATTTTGATTCGGGATGCAGATGAACTTTTAAATCGAAATATAACAAAAGTAGTGGTTGATAAGTTTGACTCCGCATTGTATTTTTCAAAGGCTCCCATTCCATGGGATCGTGATAAATGGTCAGAGGGGGCTGATATATCTTTAACCTCACCCCTTTGGTTTAAACATATAGGATTGTACGCATATCGAAAAACTTTCTTGATGGAATATTCTACATTACCTATATCCAAACTTGAAAAAGTCGAGAAATTGGAACAACTAAGAATTCTTGAAAATGGATATTCAGTTAAAGTTTTTGAAACGAAATATGATTCAATAGGCGTAGACTCTGAATCTGATATTAAATTAATTGAAAAACAGTTAGCCTCTTCCCTTGAAAATTAATGCCATGAGGATCGTAAGTGAATAAAAAGAAAAATGGTAAAAAAGTAAAATATATATTTGTAACCGGAGGAGTGCTCTCTTCTCTGGGAAAAGGAATCGCCGCTTCTTCCATTGGCAGTCTCTTGGAATGTTCGGGACTCAAAATAACAATATTAAAACTCGACCCCTACATTAATGTTGATCCGGGAACGATGAATCCCTTCCAACATGGGGAAGTATATGTGACGGATGATGGCGCCGAAACGGATCTCGACCTCGGACATTACGAGAGATTTACACACGCAAAAATGCGTCGGGCAAATAATGTTACTGCCGGTAAAATTTATCATAATGTGATTCAAAAAGAGCGCAAAGGTGAGTACCTGGGTGCAACCGTTCAGGTTATTCCACATATTACAGATGAAATAAAAAAACATATACGTAACGTGGGGGAAGGGGTCGATGTCGTTATTTGTGAAATTGGGGGGACGGTAGGCGATATCGAGAGTCTCCCATTCCTTGAGGCAATACGCCAGTTTCGATTTGAGGTAAAGCCGAAAGATGTTCTATACGTTCACCTGACTCTTGTGCCTTATATAAAAACATCCGATGAGCTGAAAACCAAGCCCACCCAGCATAGTGTTCAAAAGCTAAGGGAAATTGGTATTCAACCCGATGTGTTACTTTGCCGAACAGAAAGAGAATTGTCTCAAGCAATGAAAGATAAGATTGCTCTGTTTTGCAGTGTCGATACAAACTCTGTTATCACGGCTATGGACGTGAGTTCAATTTATGAGGTTCCATTGAGCCTTGAAAAAGAAGGCTTGGGTGAAATCATTCTTCAAAAACTGGGGATGAAAGTAAAACAACCCGACTTGGCTCGATGGGAAAAAATTAACCAGATTCTTCAAAAACCTTCTGGCGAAGTCAAAATTGGAATTGTTGGAAAATATGTAGACCTTAAAGAATCCTATAAGAGCCTCACCGAAGCTTTGATTCATGGCGGGATTGGGAATAATGTTACCGTTAAATTTAATTGGGTTGATGCTGAAGAACTGGAAAACGAAAATGGCATTAAACAATTAGCTGCATGCGATGGGGTGCTTGTCCCTGGAGGATTTGGAGATCGTGGGATTGAAGGTAAAATTAATGCGGTGCGATTTGCGCGTGAAAATAAGGTGCCTTATTTCGGAATTTGTCTGGGAATGCACTGTGCGGCTATTGAGTTTGCGAGACATGTTGCAAATCTGAAGAATGCCAATAGCTCGGAGTTTTCTACGACTTCACCTTATCTGGTTATTGACCTCCTCCCCGATCAAAATGCTGAAGGGGATATGGGAGGCACCATGCGGCTTGGAGAATATCCGTGTCAATTAAGAAAAAAATCAAATGCCTACAAGGCATATGGAAAAAGGGAGATTGAAGAACGACACCGCCATCGCTATGAATTTAATAATATGTATCGTATCCAAATGGAAGAGGCGGGACTGAAAATAAGTGGTTTGTCCCCCAATGGTAATCTCGTAGAAATAATCGAGTTAGAAGATCACCCCTGGTTTCTAGCAGGCCAGTTTCACCCAGAATTTAAATCGTCTCCGATGAGTCCTCATCCCCTTTTTCGCGATTTCATTTCATCTTCACTGAAATTCCAGAAAAATAATCACCATGAAAAATAAATTAACCGGTGATTAATAGGATTTTTATACCAATTTAATTGTAGAGTTTTCCTTTTATGTCTTAAAACTTTACATTCAAACCAAAA
>JABJCF010000085.1 GCA_018665625.1 Nitrospina sp.
TGATTCGAGCTTTCGAGCACTTTTTGTTTTAAACTTGCCTGTCGTTCCTTAAGCTGTTGCAATTCATCGATTCGACTCTGATGCCCCAACTCTAGCTCTTGAAACATCGACTTTTTGCTAAGGATTTGATTTTGAGTTTCTTCTTTTTCATTCGCCAGGTTTTGCTTGCGCACCTCAATGCCCAGGCTTTTGGTTTCAATTTCGGTGAGTTTGTTTTTTGAACCCGCCGATTGCTGAAACAATTCGAAGACCTTTCTTTCACCCGACTGAACCTGATCTTGTTTTCTCTGAACGGCATCACGATCCTGCTCGCTCTGCTCTTTTAATTGCTCCAAAGCAATTTCCTGATCGTTAATTTCCTGAGATGTCTCGCTAAGAGTTTTTCTCTGCTCTACTGTTTGATGCGACAAGCTTTCGACCTCTTCATTCATTCTTGAAATTTCGCCAGTAGCAGACTCAATATCTTCTTTAGCTTCTATTAGTTGTTCTTTTTTGAAACTAATTGTTTGCTCGCTATTACTGATTTGTGCAGTCAACTTATGAATTTCTTCACGAAGTTCATTCAATCGATTCAGCGATTCTTCTATTTCAATATTAAGTTGGGCGATCTGATTTTCGAAAGTTGTGTGGCGAGCACTCCATTCTGCTTTCTTTTGTGTTTGTTCTGCTAATTCTACCTCTACCGTCTGCAGTTGCCCTTTAAATCGGTGGATTTTTACTGCAAAAAGCTTCAAAGACAAGTTTTTGATTTCTGATTTAAAATTTTTGTACCGCTCTGCTTTCGCGGCCTGTCTCTTCAAAGACTCAACCTGCCTATGCAACTCTTGAACAATGTCAGCAACGCGTTCCAGATTCTGCCGAGAACTGTCAAGCTTTCTCACCGCATCATTTTTGCGGCTCTTGAATTTAAGGATACCTGCTGCTTCCTCTATCAAAATCCGTCTCTCTTCCGGCTTTGATGTAATGATATCCTGAATATGTCCTTGCTCGATAATTGTAAGAACCTTCGGGCTGATTCCTGCATCCATCAGAAAATCTGTGATGTCTTTCAAGCGGCAAGGTATCTGATTAATATAAAATTCACTTTCACCGGAACGGTGATAACACCGTGTGACCTTAACTTCCTCGGCCATATTAGGAACCCCGGCGATGCGGATTCCCTCTGCAACATTGGCTAGAGTTATGGAAATTTCGGCACGGTTTACCGGTTTGCGGCTACCACTGCCATTAAAAATCAGATCGGTAATGCGAGTGCTACGCAGGGTTTTTGATCTTTGCTCTCCAATAGCCCATCGAATGGCGTCAGAGACATTGCTTTTTCCGCAGCCGTTGGGTCCAACAATTGCGGTAAACCCATTTTTGAATTCCAGATTGGTGGAATCCGCAAATGATTTGAAACCCTCTAATTCTAGATTTTTCAGGTACATTTGGCGCTAAAACCCTGTAAATATTATGATTTATAAAGTCTTGGTAACTGGGCAAAGATTATCCCAATCCTCAGGTATTGTAAAGGGAAATTATACAATGTTTGGTATACTAAGATTTTTAAGGCACAATATGTTGTGGTTTTTAGTACTTTTTCATAAATCATTGATTTTTCAATGATAAGCCATATATAGGCGGGTCTGGGGCATAATTCGTCGCCTTATTTTAAAGCTGAGACATGAAGGAGATTAGATTAATGAAGTTATATTCTTATAATAAATGTGGAACCTGCAGGAATGCCATAAAAGATTTGGAGGCGAAAAAGATTAGCTTTGAAGTGATTGATATTACTGAAAAGACGCCCAGCAAAAAAGTCCTCAAAGCTGCGATCAAGGAAAAAGGGCTGCAAAAAGTATTTAATACCAGTGGTGTTCAGTATCGTGAGTTGAAGATAAAAGATAAACTTAAATCTATGACTGAAACTGAGGCCATTGACCTTCTTGCATCAAACGGGCGATTAATAAAAAGGCCAATTGCGGTGGATAAGGATAAAATAACCGTGGGTTTTAATGTTGATGAGTATAAAAAAGTTTGGGGAAAATAATCGCCGGTGGATCTATTTTTAATCACAACCAAATTGAAGAACGAGTTTCCACTTGTTAAACAGCCCATCGATCCGCATCCGCAAAAAGCTGCGGTTTTGGTAATACTTTATCCCAGGCATAATAAAACCCATGTGTTGATGACCAAAAGAGCCTTGCACTTGAACTCGCATGCAGGGGAAATTAGTTTTCCGGGAGGGGTTTTTGAGGAGGAAGAAGATCAAAATCTTTTGGCAACCGCGCTCAGAGAAACACACGAGGAAATTGGCGTTCAGGTTGAGGCTTCAGAGGTGATCGCACAGCTTCCCATAGTAAATACCCGATTGGGATTTGAGATAACACCCTTTGTTTCTGTTTTGTCGGAAACTATGGAATTTGATCCCGAAGAAGATGAGGTGGACGAAATTTTAGAAATCCCCTTCACATCCTTATTGTCTACGCAACAGCGGGATGTGGGTTTTAGTCCAGAGCAGGATATGGTTATGTATTGGTTCAAGCACCACAGGATTTGGGGAGCCTCTGCAAAAATTTTGCGGAAAATTGTGCATTTGAGTGTTTATTAAATTTTAAGAAAAAAACTGTTTAGGGTCATGGAATGGAGACATTGAAAATACTTTTTTTGGCTGCGAACTGGAGAGTTTCACTTGTCCGGGCATTTCAAAACGCCAAGGCAGGTTGCGATACTCCATTTCAGCTGATTGCAGTAGACAGCGATGCGCTCGCCCCTGCTTTACAGGCCGCCGATCGATCTCATTCCCTACCTTTATTTTCAGACAGCAGTTGTTTGGAGTCCCTTCTGGTAATTTGCAGAACGCAGGCCGTCGATGCCATTATTCCACTGACCAATAAAGCCATAGATTTTTTAAACACGCACCGAGAAGAATTGAGCGGAAGCAATCGTCGGCTGGTCATTCAGGAAAGTTCGACAATAGAAATTTGTCATGACAAATGGAACTTAAGTAAATTTATGGAGCTTGAGGGGTTTAACAGCCCTAAAACTTTTTTGCTTGCAGAGTCCGATCCCCCAGACATTTTTCCACTTATCGCTAAAGAAAGAACAGGGGAAGGTGGAAAAAACCAGAGCCTTATTGAAGACCAGCAGGACCTGGACTATTGCATGGAAAAATATCCGAACCATATTTTTCAGGAATTGATTCGGGGTAGAGAGTTCAGTGTGGATTTATTCGCGGATATTAAGGGGAATCCTCAACTGATTGTCCCCAGGGAAAGACTGTCGGTGCGCGGGGGTGAGGTTATGACAAGTAAAATAGACATGAACGAATCAATTATTGATTTGGTCGAGGCTTTAAGTCGCAGGTTGGCGTTGACTGGCCCTTGTACGATTCAGGGTATTCTTGACGATAGCGGCACATTTTTCTTTACCGATCTGAACCTGCGTTTTGGTAGCGGGACAGTTCATACGATTGCTGCGGGTGGAAATATTCCTCTTATGATTTATCAGGAAATGGCGGGCCAGGAATTTTATAAGCCTTCTATTAAAGATCAGTCTATTATGGCGCGTTATCCGGAAAGCATTTTTCATCATCCATAATAGGGCTGCTATACTGACTTAGATATTTATTAATAATCCCAATTCATTAAATTCGTTTGACCACTTCTCTAAATTCCAAGAATCGATTGATATTCGCTCTCGATGTGCCCGATAAAAAGGAGGCTCAACGTTTTGTAAAACTGCTGCAGAATTCTGTCGGCTGTTTTAAAGTAGGGCTGGAGCTGTTTGTTCGAGAAGGTCCTGATATTTTAAAATTAATAAAAGATAATTCGTCAGCAGATATTTTTCTGGACTTGAAGCTTCATGATATCCCGGCAACAGTTCGTGGTGCTTTGAGGTCTGCCGCAAATTTGGGTGTGAAATACATCACCATCCATTCTACGGAAGGGGAAGCGATACTCGAAACGTCGAAAGAAGTAAAAGACTTGGGGCTCGAAGTGTTGGCTGTCACCCTGCTGACAAGTATGGGGGAGGGGCAACTGCACGACTTGGGTGTTGACCCTAAGATGAAAATTCGTGACGTGGTTTTGAATAGAGCTTTGAGAGCCGAACAGTCGGGATGTGCTGGGATTGTTTGCTCAGGGGAAGAAATTACTCTTGTTCGACAAAAATGCGGAGAAGATTTTAAAGTGGTAGTGCCAGGAATTCGACCCGAATGGAGCCAGATTTCTTCAGATGACCAAAACCGGATTGCTACCCCCGGAAAAGCAATAGCAGCAGGAGCAGATTTAATAGTTGTGGGTCGTCCCATCCGTGATGCGGAGAATGCTGAAGTAGCGGCTCGGAAAATAGTTTCAGAAATCGACGCCAGTATCAATCCCTAGCGAAATTTATTAATAGAGGAATAGGAAATTGGTTTCCACAACATTTAATTTTATCTACTTATTAAGTCTGGTTTGTTGGATTGGCAGCATCATTTTCTTTTCCTTTTTTGTGGCCCCTGTGGTTTTCAAAACATTAGACCGTGAAAAGGCCGGGGAGGTGGTGGGAATTGTCTTCCCCCGTTATTACAAATTGGGTTATGTTTGTGGTGCTTTGATCTTGCTGTGCTTTTTGATTTCCGGGAATGCGGGTCTGAAGTGGTGTGCCTGGGGAATCATGGTTCTAGCATCAGGGCTGGCAGGCCTGGTGGTTAACCCGAAAGCCAAAAAACTAAAAGAAGAAATAAAAACATCATCCGAAGATGAAAAACCGGCGCTTGAAGCAAAATTCAAATCTATGCACTCTTTGTCTGTAAAATTAAATGCTGTTGTTCTTTTTTCCGGTTTATGGTTGCTCGGATTAACAGCTTCAAATTTTCAGCTTTAGTATCCATCTCCTATGAATATTCTTGGCCTTTCCGCTTTTTACCATGACTCAGCAGCCTGCCTGGTTAAGGACGGTGAAATTATTGCTGCAGCTCAGGAAGAAAGATTCACCCGCAAAAAACACGATGCATCGTTTCCCAAAAATGCAGTCGAGTTTTGCCTGAAAAAAGGTGGAATCCAAGTATCCGATCTGGATTATGTGGGTTTTTATGACAAGCCCTTTATAAAGTTTGAAAGAATCCTCGAAACTTATTTGGCTATTGCGCCAAAAGGCCTCAGGCAATATCTATCTGCCATTCCAATTTGGTTGAAAGATAAATTATGGACCCGGGCCAACATCAGAAAAAATCTTGGTTATAGCGGGACCGTTTTTTTCTCCGAGCATCATGAGTCGCATGCTTCCAGTGCATTTTTCCCTTCGCCGTTTCAGGAGGCCGCAATTCTTACTATGGATGGTGTGGGAGAGTGGGCCACCAGTAGTCTTGCATCTGGAAAAGATAATAAAATCGAATTACTTCAAGAATTGCACTTTCCCCATTCACTGGGTCTCCTTTATTCCGCCTTCACCTACTACCTGGGATTCAAAGTAAACAGTGGTGAATATAAAGTAATGGGGTTAGCCCCCTACGGAAAACCCATATATTGCGATTTGATTCGGGAGCATTTGATTGACCTCAAAGACGATGGTTCCTTTCGTATGAACATGGATTATTTCGACTATCTGGGCGGATTGACTATGACCAATGAAAAATTCGCTGCTGTGTTTGATCACCCAACTCGAAAATCAGAATCTCAATTAACTCAAAAAGAAATGGATATCGCAGCTTCCTTGCAGGAAGTGACGGAAGAGATCATGTTGAAAATGGCTCGCCACATCCGCCAGAAGACTGGGATGAAAAACCTTTGCCTCGCGGGAGGCGTTGCTTTGAATTGCGTTGGTAATGGAAAAATTCTGAAAGAAAAAATTTTTGACAACATATGGATTCAGCCTGCCGCCGGTGATGCGGGGGGTGCGTTAGGTGTTGCGCTTTGTATTTGGCATCAGATGCTGGGTAATGAAAGGGTGACCCATGGCAAAGATTCTATGAAAGGTTCTTACCTCGGTCCTCACTATAAAGAGAGCGAGGTAAAAACCTATCTTGATAGTCAAGAAATTCCCTATCGGCAATTAGACGAAACCAAGTTGTCTGAAACCGTTGCGGCCGATTTGAAAGCGGGCAAGGTGGTTGGCTGGTTTCAAGGGCCCATGGAGTTTGGCCCTCGGGCACTAGGTGGACGAAGCATCATTGGCGATCCGCGCAATCCCAAAATGCAATCCACAATGAACCTGAAAATTAAATATCGAGAATCGTTTCGTCCCTTTGCCCCTTCGGTGTTGGCCGAGAAAGTAAGTGAATGGTTCGAAATGGAAGCGGAAAGCCCTTATATGTTAATGGTCGCCGGTGTGAGAGAAGATAAAAGAATTCCCATATCCGAGGAGCAAAATAAACTTTTTGGAATTGATTTATTAAACGTTCCCCGATCACAAATTCCCGCTATTACCCATGTTGACTACTCCGCTCGAATTCAAACCGTTCATAAAGATACCAATGAGCGGTATTACAATTTGATTCGTGAATTTGAAAAAGAAACCCAATGCGCGGTTTTGATTAACACTTCTTTTAATGTTCGTGGCGAACCTATTGTGTGTACGCCGGAACAAGCCTACCGTTGTTTTATGCGTACGGAAATGGATACTCTTGTGCTGGAAAATTTTGTCCTGGATAAAAAAGATCAGAAGCCTCTGGAAAACGACGATGGCTGGAAAGAAGAGTTTGAACTCGACTAACGGCGAACCGCCGCTCGTGTTAGGTCTGACCCCTTTAAAATGAATCCTAATGGCTGGGTTTCTGGATAGGGTTTTTGAATTTCCTGCGTGGTTTGCATGCCACGTTGATGGGTTGTCTTTACCACTAAAGATTGCCCGCTGAAACATCGATAAAAATGAAGAATCGCGACAGAAATTCCCCCCACGAAGTAAGGCCTGTTTACGCCAGAACAAAATTTGTTTTCATCGCTTTAGCGGTTCTGGCTGTTTACAGTTATGGTTGGAAGGTGACAGAGATTAACCTGGGTGACCTGTTTCGTGATTTTCATTTAGTAAAACCCCTTGTTAAAGAACTTGCGCAGCCCGACCTGTTTTCGCGTCAAAAACAAAGTCAGACGACAGAAGCAGAATTTTTTCTCGCTGAAGAATCAATCAACGGCACAGCCACCACCACGCATGGCGCAGAAACCCAACTGACTTTGTCTCAAAACTCAGGTGAAATTGGAGACCGTTTGGCCGTTACCGGTCTTCGTTTAAAACCAAATTCTGAAGGCACATTATTTTGGGTCAATGAGATCGAACAGGAATTTCCCTTGGGGAAATTTAAAACCGACGAGACTGGGAATTTTCAAAAGGACATCACCGTGCCACCGAGTGCCAGAGGCAATCGGCAAACAGTGAGGGCGGTCGTAAGTTGGCCGGAAGGACCGTTGCAGGTAAGCGAAACCTTACGGCTCACATTTGAAAAAATGGTAGAGACCTTATTTCTCGCTTTGATGGCAACCACCTTGGCCATATTGGTTGCGGTTCCTTTAAGTCTGTTGGCATCGAGAAACCTAATGACAGGCAGTCTATTTGGAACGGTTGTTTACTATACTGTTCGAACAACTCTGAACTTGCTTCGGTCTGTCGAGCCGTTAATCATGGCGATTCTTTTTGTGGTTTGGGTGGGTATAGGGCCTTTTGCCGGAGTCCTAGCTCTTGGGGTTCATTCGATAGCAGCATTAGGGAAACTTTTCTCTGAGCAAATTGAGAGCATCGATACCGGCCCGGTTGAAGCTATTACTGCAGTTGGGGCAAGGCCTTTTCAGGTTGTGTTATTTGGAGTTTTACCTCAGGTGGTTCTGCCGTTTCTTGCCCTGAGTTTTTATCGCTGGGATATTAATGTTCGGATGTCGACCATCATTGGATTTGTGGGCGGTGGTGGGATTGGTTTTCTTCTTCAACAATGGATTAATCTCTTAAAATATAATGAAGCGGGTACAGCATTACTTGCAATTGCGGTGGTTGTTATTACGCTGGATACACTGAGCGCGAAAATCCGCGAAAAAATTCACTAAGCGTGGAACTGATGGGGGCAATACTCCATCTCCAGATAAAACTCACTTATTCGCCAGCGCCGTCCCCCTCTTACTCCTGTGTGAGGGAATGTCACCAAACTTACTGTAAAAGGCTTGACTGTGTTTATTTGTTCTACGGGTTTTGACCTTTTGGCTTCACGCCGAGTGGGGGAGCGAGTTGATTGAAGATTCTTATGAATTGTTTTCCCGATTCAGGAATTTTTCTAACTTGTTTCGTCAATAGAATTTCTTCGGCGGTATAGGGATGTCCATAATACGCAAGGTTGGCGTCTAGATCTGTAGTAATGATGGTGCCTTTAAGAGATATCCCACCAAAAATTCCTTTGCTTCTGGAATAGGAATAAATTTCCCCTTGCATGAAAACATCAGCAGAAGCTTCGGCGTGTCGTCCCACCGGTCCGGCGGATAGGGCTATATCTCCCCCAAGGGTAAATTGTTCGCTCAATAATCCTTCAAGTCCTCTTTGTGACATTACTAGAAGGATCAGGTCAACAGCTTGTGCGCCAAATTGGAACCCGAAACTCCCGCCCGTGGTGTATAAGAATGCGGGTGGTCCCCATTCTCCTGTTTCTGCGGTGCGAACGGATGCGATGCCTTTGCCATAGCGGGCCCCTACAAAAAAACCTGCTTTAAGCATAGTCGGGAAAACGATGATCGCTTTGGCTTTGGATATCAGATTCATGGGAATCTGTTGGTCTGGAGACTTCTGAATTTCATCCAGAATCATTTGCGAAGTGCGAAGTACCTTTCGCTGCTTGCTGCCATCTTCTTCGGCCCAAGCCCCACTCGAAATGAACAATATGAAAATTATGCCGAAAGAAAATACTTTCATTTGACCTCCTGATTAGTTGCCTGAATCTACTATAAGGAATTCATGATTCCAATTCAACCTTTGGAAAATCCTGACAGATTAAAATAAGTTTTGCTCTTTTCAGGTTCCGGCTTTACCATGCCCGATGATGATCAAAGATAATGTTGAAAAAATCCTGGGTTCAAGTGGAGCGCTTTCTGAAAAATTGGAAGGCTTTGAGCATCGCCCTCAGCAAATGGAAATGGCGAAAGCAGTAGAAACGGCTTTCAGCGAAGCACAGCATCTTATTGTTGAGGCCGGGACAGGAACAGGAAAGAGTCTTGCCTACCTTATTCCAGCAATTCTTTGGGCTGTAGAAAATAATAAGAAAGTCGTAATTTCTACTTATACAAAGACCCTGCAACAACAAATACTCAATCACGATATTCCCTTTATTAGAGAAAAACTGGGAATCCCATTTCGTTATGCCCTTTGTATGGGAAATGAAAATTATCTTTCTTTGCGCAGGCTTAAGCGTTCAGCTCAGGCTGGATTGTTCAATAAAGCGGAGGAAGAGGCGCAATGGAATGGCGTATTTGATTGGGCTGTGAAGACGGAAACAGGTTATCGAAATGATCTGCCTTTTGAAGTAATGCCACAAGTATGGGAGGAAGTAGGCCGACAAAAAGATCTTTGTTTGGGGAAAAATTGCGAAACTCATTCCTCTTGTTTCTATTTTAAAGCACGAAAAAAATGGTTCGGCGCGCATTTGTTGATTGTGAATCATCACCTGTTTTTTGCCAATGTTGCAAACTCGGGTGCCGTGTTACCGGCGTTTGACGCTGTTGTGTTTGACGAAGCACAAAACCTGGAAGAAGCCGCCACTCAATTTCTCGGGCTGGAAATTTCCAATTCAAACCTTTTTTATTTTCTCGACCGACTGCATAATCCGCGAACTAAAAAAGGTTTGTTGACACGATTGGACCATGCTTTGGTGCCGCATGTGAGGAAATTGGCAATGACCGTTCGCCAGGCCATTGAGGCATTTTTCACTCATTTCCTGGAAGAGTATGGCAGAGATAATCGCGTGCTTCGTTTCTACAAACCCCCTGTGTTGGATAATGGAATTTATGTTCCCATGGAAGCACTGCGGGAAGGTTTAAAATCTCTGGAAGCGGGATTGCATTCAGAAGAAGATCGGGTCGATGCGGCTGCTGCAGCCGAAAGGTGTTTTGAGTATAACAACGCCGTATCAGCAATTCTAAACCAGAATTTGAATGGGTATGTTTATTGGATTGAAATTGTAAAACGAAAACGGTTTTCAATTTCAATCCAATAAACATACCCA
>JABJCF010000086.1 GCA_018665625.1 Nitrospina sp.
CGGTTCCAGCACACAAAGTATCAGTGGCTCGGGAACAGCGAATATTTCAGGAAATTGATGAATCTAAAATTTAATATTATTCAAAAAAATCAATCTGGATTCACGCTGCTGGAACTCATTGTGTCTTTGGCGATCGTAGGAATTATTATTGCTTTAGGGCTCGGCGGAGTCCGGTTAGGAATCACAGCACGTGATGTTGGAGAAAAACAGGTCGACACCTATCAGCGTCTTCGCATTATTACAGAACAGCTCACACAAAAACTCCAATCGGCCTATCCGGTTTTTGTAGCTCAAAAAGACGGGGTATCTATTGCAAAAGTTTCTTCTGCACAAAGAGTTATGGCTTTTGAGGGCGAATCGAACTCTTTACGTTTTGTCACCTTTGCTTCACCTATAACAGCTACCGGGCAAGGCACGTGGACCCATGAAGTAAAATTTTACCTGGGTAAGCATCCTGAAACTGAGAAACCCGGGTTGATTCTAATGGAAAAAGAAATTTCAGAAGGAGATATTTTTTCCCGGATCCTACCCAATGCGGAGAACACAAAATATTTTTTACTTGCCGAAAACGTGTCCCAACTTAAATTCAGATATTACGAAGTGAAAAAACTTCAATCCGATGGCGAACCCGGTGAACCCACCCACACGGGACAATGGGTCAACAGAGTGGTTATGGACCCTTTTCAAATTGATCAAAATACTCCCACAAACCCAATTCTGGCTTTTGAAAAAGCTAACAAAATATCTTTGCCAAGAGCCGTGGAAATAACCATTGGGGTAACCCCATCCCAGGGGAATAACAAAGAAGACTCCCAGGAAGAGCCCGAAACCGTTTTTTCGCCTCCCATCGTAGTTTTGCTCAATTCTGGAATGGAAATTGCAGTTCCTGATAAGAAGGAAGAAGACAATGAAAAGGCTTAAAAACAATCAGAAAGGTATTGCCCTCATGGCTGTACTTTGGGTTCTGGTTTTACTGATCGCTTTGGCTACTGAATTTGCTTTTTCCATGAAAATGGAGGTCAACACCACCAGAAACTACAAAGAAGACACGGAAAGCTATTATTTATCGCGCGCAGGCCTGAATTTAGCCCTGGCAGAGCTTTTTAAAGAAGCCCGTTTCCACTCGGTTCATCAGGAACATGGCTGGATAACCGGAAATATAGTAACCAGTAAAACGACCACAGAATCTTCAACCCCTAATCAGGGGGAAACTGAAGAGGAAGTAGCAGTTCAAGATTTTGACATCGTCAATAGAACAGACATCGAATTGGAGCATGGAACCATCACATATACTATTCGAGACGAAAACGGAAAAGTTTCCATTAATTCTGCGGATAAAAATACTTTGAATAAACTTCTTGAATATTCGGGTGTCGAAGACAAAATCGAAAGAAGCACCATTTCAGATTCGATATTGGATTGGATCGATTCCGACAAGAATCATCGACTCAATGGAGCGGAAGATGACTACTACAGGAAACAGAGTCCGCCCTATTTCGCAAAAAATGGAAAATTTGAAACCATCGATGAGCTTTTAAAAGTCCGAGGCGTAACAGAGGAAATTCTTTACGGCTCAAAAGATAGTCTGGATGACGAAGAAAAACAATACAAAGGCATTGTAGACCATCTCACTGTTTACAATATACCCACAGTGAACCCCAACACCGCCAGCAAAGAGGTGTTGGATATCTTATTTGCACAGGAACAGGTAAACGAGATATTGGAAAACATGTCTTCAAAAGGGTTTCATTCAAATACTTTGTCGAATTATTTCCGTATTAAATCGACCGGCAAAATAGCCAGCAGCCGTACAGAACACACCGTAGAAGCAATTGTAGAAAAAAGTACGCTAGACAATAAAACACAAATGACCATTCATTACTGGAACGATAACGTACTAAACTTATGAAGTCTGTTTTTTTAGAAAAATCTTTGGGGCTGGACATCCGGGAAGACTCTATCGCCCTCACCCTTATAGGGAAAAAACTTCGCATTGCTGAAGTGCTTGCAGGAGAATTTATTGACTTAAAACTCCTCACAGGCAAGGACGAAAAAGCAGAGAAACATTTTTTGAATGAAGTCAATCGGTTCCTTATAGAACATAACACATGGCCTGAATCGGTCGCTGTGAGCCTGCCGAGAAGTCTTGTAATGTTTAAAACCTTTGAGCTCCCCGCACCAGATATAAAAGCTGTCCATGCAATGGTAGAGTTTGAGTTGGAACGGCATTTCTCATCGGGTCTGGAAGATTTGTATTACACCTATCAGCTCACCCAAAAACCTGGAAATATTTTTCACATAGCATCCGCTGCAATTAAAAAAGAAATTGCAGGTTATTATCTCGAGCTTATCCAAAAACTGAACCTGAAACCTACGGTTCTTGATATACCTACATTTTCTAATAGCAGTCTTGCACTTCCACTTGTATCAGAGGATTCTTCTGTAACAGCATTGATCGATATCAGCCCGCGCGCATTGGAAATTATTTTAATCAAAAAAGGGGCAATTGAATTTTCCAGAAATAGCACATGGGAAAAAATAAATATAAAAGATGTTTACTCAGGCAAAGAAAATTCATCCCCTCAACTTGATGACCTTTCAAAAACCCTATCCAAAATAATAATTGATGAATTAGAGCAGGCTCTTTCGTCTTGCAGAAGTCTCGAAGAAAATGAATCTATTGAACATATTTTTATAGTTGGGGGTGGTCCGCTAGCTACTAGAGTCATCAAACATATTGAAAAAGAAACAGAGGTATCAACTCAACCCATTAGCGTTCCCGATTCGGTTTCACCCAGCCTGCCCGATTCTTTTTCACCTCATCAAATGATGACCGCCTTAAGTCTTGCTTTACGAGATTTCAGAAAACAAGCCATCAAAACCAATTTATTGCCACAGAACCTGCGGCCAAAAAGAAGCAAAGCCAGCCCAAAGAAATCTCTGGCCCTGGCCGCAACAGTATTGCTTTTTCTTGCGGGTTGGATTGGCAATCAAGTTTATTACAACAACAAAACATTAGAGTCATTAAATGGGCAACTGGAGGAAATAAAAGGGGAAGTATCTAATCTCGAGAAAATTGATCTGGAATATATCTCGATCCAAAAATATGTCGACATTCTCAACACAATCGACAAACAATACCCGGCCAAACTCCCTCTACTGGGAAGACTGAACCAGTCCCTTCCCATGGATACATGGTTGACCAATATTAAATTCCAAAAGGGTGAAATGGAAATTAAAGGCTTTTCGCCTTCAGCTTCAAAGCTAGTACCACTTATTGAAAAATCTCCCAGCTTTAAGAAAACAGGTTTTGTTGGCTCCATCATCCGAGAATCCACAGGAGAAAAATTCACAATCCGAGCAAAACTGGAGTCCAGCTCATGACATTAAATATTGGGCAAAGAGACAAAATGTTTTTGATAGGCGGTGGAGTTTTTGTAGCCTGCTACCTTCTTTTCTTTTTGGTCGCGGAACCTATTTATAAAAAACAGGAAAACATCAATGGAAAGATCAAAGACAAAATAAATTTTATTGAGAAATACTATGAAGTCCTTAACCAAACCTCTTACTACCAGGCCAAAGAAGCGGCTAATAAAAACATTAAAAACAATCTTCATAAACGTTTTTTAAATGAAAAGGAACCGGGTCTTGCCGCTGCTGGACTACAAAAACTACTACAGGGTTTCTCAATAGGTGCTGTGACCATCGAAAAAACACGGGTAGAGAAGCCAAAGTTTATAGCTGGAATACTCGCCGTTCCCGTAGAAATCACCGTGCGCTCAAATTTGAAAAACCTGGCTCTATTTTTAATGCGCATAGAAAACCATCAAAAATTTTTGATTGTGGAAGAATTTCGGTCAAGAAGAATCAATAAAAAGGAACCAGAGGACCTTCAAACACGCTTGTTAATTTCAGGCTTTACTAAGGAACTGGATCCCAAAGGTGAAAAACCAATATGAAAAAATATATTCTCATTGCCATTTTATTATCATTAACTCTCGTTTTACCGGGCTGCAGCTTTAACAAAAAATCAACCATGGATCGGTTGAAAAATAAAGTTGATTCTATTGATTCCATGAAACTCCCAGAAAAAACGGTATCCCAAAAACCACAAGGCGATGACAAAACTGTAGATATCATTGACCAGAACAAACTGAGGCAAATTCAGCCGCAACAGGAAGCCAAAAAAATCAGGGTTACTAGAGATAAGGTTTCCTTACGCAGAGGCCCTGGGTCCAAATATCTTAAAGTTGGCAATGCCACAAAGGGCGATGAATTTGAACTGGTTCGTGTTGAAAGAGGTTTTGACAACGGTCGAACCTGGTATCTAGTTCGTGACAGCCTGGGAAACAAGTTTTTCATAGCAAAAAGTGTGACTGCCGATGTGAAAAAACCAGCAAGCGTTGTCGAGACCGCTTCTATTTCATCAGATTCTCCTTTGTTTCCTGGAGACGGGAAATATAAGAGTAAAGTCGAAAAAATTGAATTGCAGAAAAAACAGGACTTATCTTTAAGTAAAATTCAAACACTGGTCGATGTCGAGCCAAAATTGCCTGACGAACTTCGTGAAGCCAAACACATTACTTTGAATTTTGAGGGAACCGAACTTTACGATGTTATCACCACATTTTGCGAGTTACTTAAAATTGACTACGTGATAGAGGGAAGCGTTGAGGGTAAAGTCACCCTACAGACTTTTAATAAAATTCCAGTTGAAGATTTATATTCTGTGTTGGAGCAAATTCTTGCCCTTAATAATGTAGCCGTTGTGAAAAGTGGTAATTTTTATCGTTTTCTTCAGGCACCCGATGCGGCCAAGAAGCCTTTAAGCATTCACTATTCCAATGATCCAAACATTCCCGACAAAGAACGCATGATCATACAAATCGTGCCTTTACGATATATATCTGTTGAGTCGATGAAAAAAATCATCAGTCCTTTGTTGACCACAAATGCCAGTTTTATTGAGATTCCCGAGACTAATAATTTAATGATGATAGAAATGGCGCACAACGTTAAACGCATCATCAAAGTTATTCAAGCGCTTGATATCGACAAACTAGCATCCTCAGATATTCAGCTTTATAAATTACGCAATGCCGACTCGGAAACACTGGTTAAAGAGCTTGAAGAAATTTTCACTTCTATGGGTTATAAAGAAGCCTTGGGTGATTCACTTTCCTTTCTCTCACTCACTCGTCTCAATTCGGTTTTGGTCGTAAATGCCTTTGATAAAATTTTGCCGACCATAGAATTCTGGGTGAATCGTCTGGACCAACCTGTATCCGAAGGTGAAGTAAGTACCTTTGTATACTACGTTCAAAATGGCGATGCATCAGCTATATCGGGACTTTTAAATGGTATTTTTACTGGCACAGGAGACACGGAAAGTGGTAATTCCACAGTTGCTGAAACTTCTAATGAAACCTCAGCAAATATATCAGGGGCCACCACGACGGCAGCATCTACAAGCGAGTCTCGTCCTAATTTGGAATTGACCGGTGGGATTAGCGATGAAATCGAAGGAGAAATCACCATTATTCCTGATCCGGACACCAACTCGCTGATCATCCGGACCAGCCCCAGAAACTACCCAGCCATTTTGGCACTGATAAACAAACTTGATCTATTTCCTCAACAAGTTTTAATAGAAGTACTCATTGTTGACCTTTCTATCGACGAGTCTACAGATATTGGGGTGGACTGGGCTGCCAAGGGTACAGCGGGTTCAACGTCGGTTGCTGGAGGCGCAAATAAAGCCCTGGGAACTGGCGAAACATTACTTGGTGCTGGCATTGATACCGCTACGGCATCCTTCCTTCCAGGTGGAAGTTTTTTCATTGGTGACCCGGAAAAAGTCGTTGCACAGTTACAGTTGTTTGCGTCTGATTCAAAAGCCAATGTACTTGCAAACCCCATATTGGTTACATCGGATAATAAGGCGGCAAATATATCCATTACCGATGAAATCCCTATTAACTCAACTACTCTGACGACAAACACCGCAGAGCCGGTAACCTCGACGACGGTTGAGTTTCGAAGTGTCGGAATCAAGTTGGACATTACCCCAAAAATCAACTCTGAAAATTATGTTAATTTAAAAATCAATCAAGAGATTTCCAGCCGGGGTGCAGATGTTGGCAACACCCCTTCTTTCAACACTCGGCAGGTTAATACTGAAGTGGTGCTGAAGGATAATCAGGTATTGGTAATGGGAGGATTGATGAGAACAGATACAACCGATACAATTTCTGGTGTCCCCCTACTGAAAGATCTACCTTTTATAGGAAAACTGTTTGGCACCGAATCAACCACCCTAAAAAAGACCGAACTGATGATTTTTATAACTCCTCATGTAATTTCCAACAACGAAGACTCGAAGTTTGTAACCCGCCAGTTTAAAAAGCGCCTACGTGGGCTAGGTAAAAATAGACAGTCTAAGGGTTGATTTTTTCTCCCCCCGAAACTCCACAAATGGCTTGAAATCATAGCCGATCTAAAGCATAGTATTGTTTCTTTATGGTATATAATGTCTTCATGTTCGGCTCTCATGAGCCTAACGAGGTAACCCCCAGGTAAAAAACAAGACATAGACCCAAAATCTTTTGAGTTGAAATGATTAAATCCAAATTTGTGAATAGTTTAGAGTTGATCGGTGGCACTCCTTTAGTTAAACTAAATAGCGTTATTCCCGAAAATGGTGCCAATATATACGCCAAACTGGAATTTTTTAATCCAGGAGGTAGCGTTAAAGACCGAATTGCGCTGGCTATGGTGGAAGACGCTGAAGAAAAAGGTCTTTTAAAGCCGGGTTCTACTATTATTGAACCCACCAGCGGAAACACAGGCATCGGCCTGGCTTTAGTTGGGGCCATTAAAGGCTACAATGTCATTCTCGTTATGTCTGAAAACATGAGCGCAGAAAGACGAATGATTTTGGAAAGTTTTGGCGCCAAAACAGAATTAAGCCGTGCCGAATTTGGAATGGAAGGCACAATTGAAAGAGCCGAAGAACTGCTAGCAGAAAACCCGGATTATTTTATGCCTCAGCAGTTCAACAATCCGGCTAATCCAGAAGTGCATCGAAAAACGACCGCACCTGAAATCATTGATGCGATGGGTGGCGAGTCGGTTGATGGTTTTGTAGCAGGAATTGGTACAGGTGGAACGATAACGGGTGTAGGAGAAGTTCTAAAACAGAAATTTGGTGAAGTAAAAATAGTGGGCGTAGAACCGGCCACCTCGGCAGTTTTATCAGGAAACCCACCCGGCCCTCATAAAATCCAAGGGATTGGAGCAGGGTTCAAACCCAATGTTCTGAACTTCGACCTTTTAGATCATATTCGACCCGTGAGTGATGAAGACGCTTTTGCTTATGCCAAAAGACTGGGAAAAGAAGAAGGCTTACTTGTAGGGATCTCTTCTGGTGCAGCATGTTGTGCTGCTAATGAGGTCGCCAAAGAACTGGGGCCAGGAAAAAATGTAGTGGTCGTTTTACCCGATACGGGGGAACGTTACTTCAGTTTCAACCAATATTTTTAGTAATTATTATATAAATTCACTCAAACAGGTAAAACCCTGCTTTAAAAAGATTTGGGTCATTAGCTTGTTTATAAATCTGAGGAATTGTTGGAATGGGTTATGTAAAAGGCTTGATCTGCAAAGAATGTAAAAGAGAATACCCTAAGGAACCAATTCATGTCTGTGAATATTGTTTTGGTCCGCTTGAAATCAATTACGATTACGAAGGAATAAAAAAGGTCGTAAGCAAAAAGTCTATCGAAGCGGGTCCTCCTTCCATGTGGCGTTATCAACCCTTACTACCCATTGACGAAGACCCAAAAGTCGGTTTGCATACAGGGTTCACTCCCTTGGTCCGCGCAAAAAACCTGGGCAAAGTTTTAGGGATAAAAAACCTCTATATAAAAAATGACAGTGTCAACCATCCTACATTCTCCTTCAAAGATCGTGTGGTAGCGGTAGCGGTTTCCAAGGCTATTGAGTTTGGTTTCGACACGATATCCTGCGCATCAACTGGAAATCTGGCAAACTCTGTCGCGGCCCATGCTGCCGAAGCAGGTTTGAAAAGCTGTATTTTTATACCAGATGGACTTGAAGCAGGAAAAATTCTAGGCACTTTGATTTATGGAACACAATTAATTGCAGTCAAGGGCAGCTACGACGATGTTAACCGCTTATGTAGCGAAATTGCCGTTAACCACAAATGGGCATTTGTAAATATTAATATCCGCCCTTACTACGGTGATGGTTCCAAATCTTATGGATATGAAATTGCCGAGCAGTTGGGATGGAAAACACCAGACAATGTAGTGGTCCCCGTTGCTGGTAGTTCGCTGATAACAAAAATCTGGAAAGCCTTTCACGAATTCGAGATGTTAGGTCTTGTAGATAAAGTTCAAAGTAAAATATTTGCTGCTCAGGCAACAGGGTGCTCACCCGTCACCACCGCTATCAAAAACGGAAGTGACAATATTACTCCTGTTAAACCCAATACCATCGCCAAGTCGATTGCTATCGGAAACCCGGCTGACGGCTATTATGGAATCAAAACAGCCAATACCAGTGGTGGCTATGGAGAAGATGTATCAGATGAAGAAGTGGTTGAATCTATGAAACTGCTGGCAGAAACCGAAGGCATATTTACAGAAACCGCTGGTGGGGTGACGGTAGGTGTCACCAAAAAGCTGGTTGAGCAAGGACGAATTAAACCCGATGAGACAACAGTAATTTGTATCACCGGGAATGGACTGAAAACTCAAGAAGCTCTGGACGGAAGTTTTGAAGCACCCGTCGTGATCGAGCCTAAAGTAAATAGTTTTGAAGAAATTTTCGCAAACAGTTTAACGGTTTAGAAGGAGTAAAGCATGGCAGTAAAAGTAAGAGTACCCACACCATTAATGAAATTGACCGACAACAAAAGTGAAGTGACTGCTGACGGCGCTAATATCACAGAAATCCTCAACAATCTTGAATCACAGTTTGCTGGGATCAAAGAGCGTATTTGTGAGGAGGACGGCACTCCAAGAAGGTTTATTAATATTTATCTCAACGAAGACGACATCCGCTTTCTTGAAGGTGAAAAAACAGCAGTGAAAGATGGCGACGAAATTTCCATTATCCCTGCAATTGCGGGTGGAGCCATCTAATGTTCGATTTTTCTGACGAGCAGGTTGAACGGTATAGCCGCCATATCATTCTCCCCGAGGTGGGTGGAGAGGGCCAAAGCAAACTACTCGAATCAAAAGTATTGCTTGTAGGCGCAGGCGGGTTGGGTTCACCTGCCGCATATTACCTTGCGGCAGCGGGTATCGGCAACATGGGGATTATCGATTTTGACACGGTTGATCTGAGCAACCTTCAAAGACAGATCATTCACAACACCGAGCGAATCGGAATGCTCAAAACCGAATCTGCAAAAAAAACCATTGAAGCTTTGAACCCGGATGTGAAAGTTACTGTATTCAATGAAAAAGTAACCTCAGAAAACATCATGCGTCTGTTTGAAGGCTATGATTATATTTTGGATGGCACTGACAATTTTGCAACCCGATACCTTATAAACGATGCTTGCGTATTGACCGGCAAAACCAATATTCATGGTAGCATTTTTCGATTCGAAGGCCAGGTCACCGTTTTCAAACCGAAAGAAGGTCCGTGCTATCGCTGTTTATATCCCGAACCTCCCCCACCGGGCCTCGTGCCTAATTGTCAAGAAGGGGGTGTACTTGGTGTTTTGGCTGGAATCATTGGTAACCTGCAGGTAGTGGAAACTTTGAAGCTAATCTTGGGTCAAGGAGAATCACTGGTCGGGTCTTTGCTCCTATACGATGCATTAAAGACCGAGTTCAGAAAGCTTAAACTTAAAAGAGATCCAAAGTGCCCTGTTTGTAGTGATCAACCAACAATCACAGAGCTGATCGATTACGAAGAGTTTTGTGGGCTTTCACGTTGACAAAAATTTAACAAACACCCATTGTCCCGCTAAAATGTTCAGGACAATGCGTTAAAATTTTTCTTAAGATTTTTATATGTCATCAAAACCGCTAAGTTTTCCCATTCCCTTTGAGGTGCAGGCTCCCACCTGCCCTGTTATTACGGATAATTCCGTTTTGGACGCCATCGGGAACACCCCTTTGATCCGCATTCATAATCTTGGTAAAGAGTTCAAGAACGTTGACATCTATGCCAAAGCCGAATGGAAAAATGCCGGTGGGTCGGTGAAATCGCGCCCCGCTTTAAAAATGATCGAAGATGGAGAGAAATCTGGCAAGCTGACCAAAGATAAAATTATTCTCGACTCTACATCAGGCAATACAGGAATTTCCTACGCACTGATAGGTAAAGTAAAAGGCTATAAAGTCAAACTTGTTATGCCCTCCAACGTTTGTAATGAACGGAAAGGGCTCATGGCCGACTTTTATGGCGCGGATATCGTAACCTCCAGTCCCTTTGAAGGGTCAGATGGAGCGATCCTGTTGGCTC
>JABJCF010000087.1 GCA_018665625.1 Nitrospina sp.
CGCTGATGGACGATCACCACAGTGCAGACACGTACTACTTTATTTATTCTTCTCTAACTACTACGAACCGATCATCAGTTCAAACCAAAAGCGGAAACTCACTCAGGTTTTTTCAAGCTTTTACTCTGAAAACACTATAGCTAATGAATGGAGTGAAGTAGAACCAACGCATCTTACGGATCAAAAAATCAAAGTCATAAGCAAACGTCTTTCTGAGCTTAGAGGAAAGCCTACTAATTTTTATGGCAAGGAACTAAACTCATTTTGGGATTCGAGTAGCGCCGGGGTTATTCCAGATCTAGACACCGAGTTATTAGAATACAAAAAGCAAGTAGTGCTTTACGGTCCACCGGGAACAAGCAAAACTTTTACCGCCAAACAACTTGCAGAAGAAATTATTCGATATCGAATGGCTAAAGATATAGGCGCCCCCATTCTTGAAGATGAAGGCCAGGAAAAACTTTTAAAAGCACTGAGCAACAACATACATTGTCTTCAGTTGCACCCTGCTTATAGTTACGAAGACTTTATCAGAGGGCTCCAATTTGAAGATGGTAATACTTCATATAAGAAAGGCTATCTTCTCAAACTATTAAGTGACATGGAGAGCGAGCCAGGCCTTCCACATGTGTTGATTTTAGATGAGATTAACAGAGTAGATTTGAGCAGGTTATTCGGGGAGTGTTTTAGTGCACTTGAGAATCGAGGAGAAGCCATTGACCTACTTGGATCAAATGATGGTGGAAATATGCAACTAAAAATTCCAGACAACCTATATATTATTGGCACAATGAATTTAATTGATCATTCTGTTGAGCAATTGGATTTCGCTTTGCGGAGGCGCTTCCTATGGGTCGAGGCTAGCTACAATGCCGATGCTTTACTACAAATATGCAAAGTCAAATGGGACGCCCTGGAGTGGGATGGGAAAGGCTTTAGCTGGGATTGTGTTGAATCCGATTTTGAGATGTTAGTCGACTCAGCTAATAAACTTAATCAAGTAATACGCAGTGAAGATGAACTTGGCGAGGACTTTTTACTAGGCCATGTTTTCTTTCTGGAAGCTGTGCCGTTTTTGCACCAATTCTTGCAGCCATACTCTCGAAGCCCAAGTAGCTTTCTATTTACTGCGAAAGGCGCTTGGCGGGAACCCATTGAAAAACTCTGGAGGCTTTCCCTGAATCCATTGCTTAAAGAATATTTGTCTGGTTTAGACAACAAAGCGCAAATACAAATTATGAAAAAACTAAAAGAGGCATTTAAGCCATAGCTATTCTTACTGATTGTTCACCAATTAATCTCAACGAGTTTGCTGCAGCATATTTTGGTCGAGGTCAAGTAGCTAAAGAGTCAGCAATAAAGTGGCTCTCCAAGCTATCAAAAAAGCCAATTAATGACAGTCAACTATTCCAGCTGTCAGAAAATAGCTTTGATAGTGAACCTATTGTATATACCGACCGCTACGGTCAATGGTGGGCTGGACGATATATAGGTTCCCTTCATTTTGATGGAGTATCGATTGAAATCCAACCTCGATTCGGATTGAAATTTGTCGCGAATAACATACCGCTAAATAACTTTATACCTGTTGAAGTGAATGCCACTTTCGAGTCAGGTGAGAAATTCATACATTTCTTGCAAGCGATGCTGTGGTTAAATATGTTAACTAAGGCAGCAAGACACACGCTACCTACAGTAAGACTCCAAAAAGAACATAGTTCTCCGGTTTCGCGAGGTAGAATTGATGTCAGAAGTACAATAAAGAGTCGACTTAAGGATCAGTCCAATATTGTTTCAATTTCTTCTTACAAGGATACAAATAATCCCGTCACCACTTCAGTAGTCCTAGCTTTTTTTGAAATACAGCGCTGGTTTCCTAAACACAACCTTCTGAACTGGTTGCCGGAAGTTATTGCACTGAGACTTCAACAAATGATAGATGCCACACCAAGGCATTCGGCAGCTCCCAAAGCAAGAGAAATAAAAAAAGCCCGACTTAGATCTATTGCAAAGTTCTATATCCCACTGACGCGTCTTAGCTTGGATATTTTAAAGAATAAAGGCATATCAGAAAAAAGCAGTGATGATGAAAGCTCTACGCTTTTACTTGATGTTGCTGAACTTTGGGAAGTTTACATTTTAGACGTTTTGCAAGAAGCATCGCCGTCTCAAGTTGATGTGTCACATGGAACTATGGAAGGTAATAAATATTTACTCACTGACCAAAGCGGCTCATACCAACTTGGAAAATTATTGCCAGACTATATCTTTACTAACAACGGCCAAACTATTTCAATTGGTGATGCTAAATATAAGCGCCTAGGAGATGCCCCTTGGATGAGCCCGAAGCGTGATGATCTCTATCAAATGACCGCCTATTTATCACGATATTCTAAATGCAGCTATGCCAGCTTTTATTACCCTGACTGGGGAGAGCCTTGCAATATTTTAGACAAAAACCCCTGGCGATTAGAATCAGGACAGCTAATAAATTTCATTTCAGTTCCTACGGAAAAGTCTGCAGCTATAGATCTACTAAGAAATCTTCATTCTGGAAGTTGGAACCG